>CAZJJT010000129.1:0-10037 GCA_964546395.1 uncultured Fibrobacterota bacterium | reverse complement strand
TCGGGCGCAGTGGCAAGGTCGCGAAGGTCTGCAACCGGGGTGTATGTGTACCGCGCACCGTCAGCCGGCCCGAGCACGCATACCACACTGCCCTCGGAAAGACCGAACCCCACCCGTGAGTTCTCCTGGCATGGGCACGGAAGGTGCTCGGGACGGTCTCCTCCGTACCAGCCCAGCGCACGGTACACGTCGTTGACCAGCGGCGAGTACTCCTCGGCAGCACCCGCGTAACACAGCTCGTGCGTCCCGTCCAGCACCTTCCCCGCCGCATGGTTCAGCACGTCCATTCCGCATGTCTCGATACCAACCAGTGTCGCCCCGCCATCCGTCAGCTTCTGGTGCAGCGAAATAGCGCCCAGCGGCGCGTTGGTCACCCCGTTGGAGAATGCGTTCGGGCTCGCCATCTCGGGACCGTAGTCAAAGAGATAGTCGTGGAACTCTTTCAGGAATGTAGCGGTGCCATGCGTGAGTCCCATGTAGATACCGGCGTTGCGGCCGCGTACGCCCGCCTGTGCTGCCGCGCAGTCGGCCGCATACAGCGCCAGGCGTGTCAGCCGCGCCTGCCGCCGCTGCTCGCGCGCGCTCATCCCCTCGGGCGACGGGACCTCGGCAGTCTCCACCGGGGCAGGTCCCTGCGGAACCGTGCGCAGTGGCTCAACGCCATATCCCCTCGGTGTGATGACCCCTACGCCCAGCAATGCCACCGCTCGTTCGTCCATGGTCGATTCCCTACCCGATCAGCCGGCAGCTCGTAGAACCAGCGCGAACGCTTCTCCGCCAAACCCAAGTGCCAGGCTCAGCACTCGCTTCATCTCCACTCCCTCAACCGCCGTCGCCGACAGTGCCAGCCCTTCAAATGCCGGGTCACGCTCGGCAAGGTTCACCGTGGGCGGTACCACGCCGCTGCCAAGGCTCAGCACACAGAACGCGGCGCTCAGCGCGCCCGCTCCGCCAAAGGTGTGGCCGGTCATCGATTTTGTCGAACATGCCGCTACCCGGGGGAGCCGCTCCCCGAACAGCCGGCGACACGCGTGGTACTCCGAGAAATCGTTGGCCTGCGTGCCGGTCCCATGGAGGTGGACGTGGTCCACGGCGCCGATGTCCGCCTTCGCATGTGTCAACGCCTTGCGCGTGGCCGACACCAGCCCGTCCCCTTCGGGGTGCGAGCGCGTGTGATGGTAGGCGTCAAGCGCTTCCCCGAACCCTTCCACCACCGCCAGCGGCGCCGCACCACGCTGCCGTGCCTGCTCAGCCGACTCGAGCAGCAGTGCCGCGGCTCCCTCGCCCGGGTTCAGCCCGTCACGGTCCCGGTCGAACGGCCGGCACGGGTTGCCCGACACCAGGCGCAGTGAGTTGAACCCGGCCACTACGAACGGCGAAAGCACATCCACGCCCGCGGCGACCATACGCGCGCACGTGCCCTGCCTGATCTCTGCGTACGCCAGGCCGATTGCCGCGGTCCCCGAGCCGCACGCCGAGGAAACCGTGACCCGCCTGCCGCCGAGCCCGAGGGCCTTCGCCGCATGCGCCGCGGGGGCGCAGGGAAGAAAGTGTTTCACCAGGGCCGTGTCACCACGTCCCGTCTCCCGCACCGAGCGGTAGTAGCGCGTGCCGCCGTGAAGGTTGCCGAGGGTGGTTCCCACGGCAAGGCCGGTGTGCGAGCGGTCGGCGAGATTGCCCTGCTCCAGCGCTTCGCGCATGGCAATCTCCAGCGCGCGGTCCGCACGGTCCGGCGCCATGGCGTCCAGGTCCTGCGAGAGCACGTCCGAGGGAATCATCCCGCACCAGCATGGGTCGGGCGCCTTGCCTTTGAAGAACTCGTGTCGGGCGATGCCGCTGCGGGCCTCGCGTGCAGCCGCCAGGTGTGCACCAGCTCCGCGACCCACCGCCGACACCATGCCGACTCCGGTCACCCAGACTTCGATCCCGTGTCCCATGGTCGGTTCAGTTGTCGCTCTGCGGTTTGCGCACGCGCGGTCGCTCGCGCACGCGCGGCGGCGCCACCCTCTGGAACAGCTTGTACATCTTGTACGACTGTGGCTCGTCGTTGTAGAACGTGTTCCACGCGTAGTGATACAGCTCCTGCAGTTTCTGCGGCGCCATCCGCTTCGGCTGGAACACCACGGTCCCCGCATCGTACTTGCTGAAATCGTTCGTGAGAACCCGCCCCTGGCTCTCCAGCTCCTCGCGGATCCGCGTGTGCCAGAACGGTGTCAGCACCGTGAACTCCGCCAGGTCCAGCTCTATCTCGAGAAGGAAATCGACAAACCGCTTGATGTAGTCCTCGTCCTGGTCATCCGTGCCGAGGATAATCGTCCCTTCGACCCCGATTCCGTAGCTCTTGTAGCGCTTGATACGGTTGCGGATGTAGTCGGACATATCGACGATGGCCTGGTAGACATACCAGGCGCCGGCCTGCGCGGCCAGGTCGAGCACCTCGTCGTCATCCTGTATCGGGTGGCAGCACCATCGTTTCCTGAACGGGATCATCGTCCTGAACAGGTCGATCTCCCACTGCTTCTCCTGGGCAAGCGAGTTGTCCACGACGAACATCCGGTCACCTTCGATTGTCGCCAGCTCCTCCGCCACTCGATCCATGGGCCGGGGCCGGAACTTGCGGCCGCCCAGGTAGGGCGTGCAGCAGGGGAAGCAGTTGAACCGACAGCCCCGTGAGGCGTGGAACAGCTCGGCCATCCGGATCCCCTTGTGCTGGTAGAGCTCGTAGTTGAGAATCGAGCGCCGCGCCGGGCCCACCAGCCTGATATCCGGGTGATTGTCCTTGTAGTCATACCGCGGTTTCAGTTTCCCGTCGCGCTGGTCCTCGAATACCTGCGCCAGCCGCCCCTCGACCTCACCGTAGAACAGGCTCCCGTGCGTGCCGACATCCTCGGCGTGCAGCATGGAGGAGATGCCGCCGAATACCACGTCGGTCCCCAGCTCGCGGAACGCATCCGCAACGGCAAACGCGGCAGGCAGCTGCGAAGTGAGCATCACCGATATGCCGACGAAGTCCCAGGAAGAGTCGATGGGAACGTCCTGCACGTTCTGGTCGACAAACGTGACGTTCACCCACTCGGGGATCTCCGCCGCCATCACCGCCGGACCGTGCGGGGGAAGATGAAACTCGGTCTGGTGCTCGAGCTTGGGCCATTTCGGGTAGACTAGCAGAAAATTCATGGTCTGTTCTTCGTGCTGAGAGTGATTGCGGGCGGCCCGGCGTACGCCGTCGGCTCTCCTGCGGGCTCCTGCTTCGCAAGCCGGTATTTCCCCCCGTGCGGCAGACCGCGCCTGCGTTGGGAAATACTGTCGGCCGCACTGCCGTGCCAGGCCGACACCCTTCGTCCCGCCTGCCGCAACAGCGTTACCGCCATCCTGCCCATGTATCAGTACCCGTCCCGCGACAGGTGGTGTCTGAGTTTCGTCTCTATCAAGGTCCGCTGCTCATCGTCCAGCACGTATGTGTTTTTCCGGTAGCTCGAAACACTCGCAAGAAACTCGTCCAAGCTCGCTTCCGCTTCCCCGCCAAGCTTCATCCCGATTTTGTTGTACACCTTCTGCACCACCTGCTTCGGTGTCTCCTCGAGTTCTTCAAACCGGATCTCCATCCAGCGCTCGGGCGGAAGCGCTGCAAGGTCATCGCGTACACGGGTCAGAACCGTGTCGAACACGTCAACTACCTGCTCAAAGGGCGGCGGGGCCCACTCGCGCCGAAGGCTGTTCTGCCGGCCCACAATCGACCACATCTTCACTGTGGAGGGTATGACGGCACGGGGATCGCGATACGTGTGGATGAACACCGCTTTGGGGAACAGCCGCGCGAGCGTGGGAATGCGCAGGGCGTTGAACGGGTTCTTCAGCACCACGCGCCCGCCGCCATGAAACGCGATCTTGCGGACAAACGCCACAAACGCGCGCTCCCACTTCCTGCGCAGCCGCGGCTCATCGGGCAGTTCCTTCGGGTCGGGGTAGAGGAAATAGTCGGGCGAGTGCGGGAAGATCAGTTGTTCCAGCGGCGAAATGCCGGTCATGCGGAACACGGCGTCCTCGTCCTCCTGCGGCTCGCCCGGCCCGAGCTTGACATTGTCCATGGGACGGTGTTTCGGGAGCAGCGAACGCATCAGCGGCTCGGCGACGGCCCGTGCCGCCACAAAACTGCGCGGGTAACAGCACTGAAGCAGGGTGGGGACGGTAAACCGCGGGTCGCTCTTCAGGCACTGGTGCAGAAACGTGCTGCCCGTCCGCCAGTGGTTGACAATGAACACAGGATCCTGCGGCACCGCGGCATGCGTCTCGTGCCGCCCGCGACGCAGCGTTTCGTACGCCGACAGCATCGACGACCACGCGCCGCTCTGCAGCAGGAACGTCAGGCGGCCCAAGTGCCGTGCGGTCATGCTGACGCCGTTACGGGTCACCAGCCGAAGCAGCACCCCCAGCTGCATTCCCGCTATGAGATACGCATTCTCCATCAGGTTACGTGCCGAAGTCCAGGTTCGCTCCCGTGTAATCGGCCTCGACACGAAACTTGCACTTGTCGAAGCTCGGGCCGAACATGCCGTAGTTGTGCCTGCAGATACTGTATGGCTCCTTCGGCATCCCGAACATCCCCCTGGTCAGTTTCCCGTTGCCGTCGGTGTCCTGGTACGAGGCGATCAGGTAGTCGCCCGCGGGAAGACTGTCGAAGCTGTACGCGATCGTGTCGCCGGTTGCCTGGTCAGCCGTGAACCGCAGCGTGCGGCAGAACTGCGCATTGTCGAAATGCTCTTTGGAGTCGTACAGTGCGATATAGATTGCTGTGCCGGCCACGTAACCACTGACAACCCCGCGAACAGACAACCCGGGCTGCTCCACGCAGCGCACACGCGGCTCTCCCTTGCGCTTCTCAGCCTCATCGGCGCCGCCCGCCCGAAACCCGCATGCCAGGACAGCCACCAGCACCACGATACGTTTCACGACACTCCCTGTGTCTGCGCCAACAGGCAACCAACACACAAAAATACACCCGTACCGGCTGGCGACCCGGCGATGCGCCGCGTATTTTCGGCCCACCATGAGTTCCCGGATACCAGTGCTGATCCTTGCGGCTCTGCTGGTGTCATGCCGCAGAGACCCCGGGCCAGCCCCCGCGCACCTGCCGCCCGACACGGTTGTGCAGGCGCCGGAGGTCGACGAGCCACAGGCTGCACCGGTGGCCGAAGAAGCGGCACCGACGGTCGGGGGGCAGTTCCCGGCATGCACCGACAGCAGGGGGCGTTCGCCGGCAGCCATGCTGGGGGATTTCGCCGCGCAGTACGCCGATGCAATTCCGGTGGTGCGTGACAGCGCGTTCCACGCGTTGTGGTCGGCCTGGAGCGACATCGCGGGGAGCTGCCAGATCGGTGACTCACTCACCGAGGAGATCTGGAGCGAGGACTCCTCCCGCGGGCGGGCGGCAACGGCAGTCATCACCAAGGCGGGATTCGATTGGAGCAGTTCCGAAGGCGACGTGTTCCTGGTGCCGCGCGTGGCGCTGGCGCTGCGGTACGCGGGTGATCTGGTGTCGCCGGTGGTGCGGCGGTTCCTCGAACTCAGCGACCAGCAGCACTACCCCGACCCCTTCAACGACGCCGGCATCGTGATTGACTACCGGGAGCTGGCCGACCGCGTGTTCCTCTGGGCAGACAGCTCGCTGCACCAGCCCTCGTGCGTGTTCCGTGATGAAGCCGGGCGGGAGCTGGAGATGTACATGAACGCGCTGCTGAGCGGGGCGGACAACACACGGGTGTTCTGGGAAGAGCCCGAGAGCGACTCGCTGCGCGTCGATGAAGCGTTCCTGGTTGCCTACGAGTACGTGGTAGACACATACGGCGGCCACCCGCTGGCGCAAATTGTGCGGGAGTACCAGGGGCTGATCACCGCTCCGTCGTTTGATGCGAAGCGCGACCTGCCCCCGTTTGCCGCAAAGTACCCCAACTACTGCAGCTTCGGCCTGTATACGCGCTAGAACCCCACGGTCAGCCCGGCCCTGATATCAAACCCGCGCAGCGCAACGTCGGTGTAGGGCAGGAACTGCTCTTCCACCTCGAACCGGTCTGTCTCGTCGCTGCCGCTGTCGTCAGTCCCCCCGGTCTTGTATTCCACCTCCCAGGGGCTGCTCACGAAGTGGAAGCGGTACCCGCCATGCACATAGACATCGAGGTGCCTGGCGACGCGCAGCCGCAGTCCCGTGAACGCATCGAACCCGACCGTGAGTGCCTTCACGCGCTCCTCGGAGTCGGTGATCTCGTAGTCGCAGCTACCGTAGTTGCTCTCGAAGTAGTTGGCGTACTTGAACGGGTAGCTGAGCTGCCCTACTGCCGCGCCTGCCCCCACAGGCACCCACAGGCGGTCAGTGACAAGAGGGAATTCCCAGGCAACATTCCAGTCGAAGGCCCAGCCGCTGAAGTCTCCTGCGGCGGGCAGCCACATGAACACGAGCTGTGTGGCCAGATTGGTGTTCTGGATTTCGCTCACATCGAATCCGACTGTCACCCAGTGCGACATCCCCGGAACAGCTCCGCTCTTGATCGCCACATCGACCGAGTCTGGGAGCCCCGCGCTGGTGAAGTAGAGCCGCTGTGCAACGTCCTCTGCAGAAGCGGTGAGTCCCATGCCGTTGTACCCCACGGTGATGCCGAAGCGGGTCGTGGCACGCATCTCCAGCACCTGGTCACCCACGCCAATATCGCCCTTGTCCTTCAGCACCTGCGCCTTGGCGAAGTTCTCCTCCACTGAGATAATCTTCACTACACCCGTTTCCACCTTCTCCACCCCCAGCATCTGGCCGGTGGTCGGGTCCACTATCTCCTTGCCCGGGTTCACCGTCTTGAACCTCATCCCCGGCTTCAACCCCATGTTGGCGCCCAGCGTGATATAGAGGTACTTGCCATCCACGCGTGCAACCGCAGCGCTCAGCGGATACAGGAACCTGATCTCGTCCACAATCCTGGCCACAGCCTTGTCCTGCGCCTTCGACTCTGCTTTCTCATACGCCGCATCCATGGCCTGTACCGAGATCTCTGCCGCCTTGCGGATCTGTCCGGTCTCGGTGTCCACGAACCGCACACCAAGGGTGACCTTGGCCTGGTACGACACGTTGCCCTTGGTGTCCGTGCGCTGTGTAACCGTGTATGAGCTGATACTGCCCACAATCACCAGCTCGACACCGCTCACCCCCCCGACCTTCGCCGCCGTGGCTTCATCCATGATCCCGGTCTGACCCAGCGCCTGCTCCTGCAGGATCGCGTCCAGCCGTGCCCGCTCGATAACATCAAACCGCCCCAGCGCGGCAATGCCGACGTTGATGCGGTCGGTGAGTGCTGCCGCAATCGCCCCCCCGTCATACTCGGCCGACAGCGGCGCCGAGAACTCCAGCGGCACGACAGCCATGCGGATCTTGGCTGGGCCGCTCTGCGGCAGCGCAGACTGTATGCAGAGAACGACAGTGAGAATGGTGGCTCCTGCTCGCATAGTGCCTCCCGATTGCGTGTGTCGGCCAGGAACACAAAATACTGAGGAAGCGGGCAGGGGGGTGTGAGCATGGTCACTGCCGTGGGCCCGCTGTCCGTACAGCACGGCACAGCGACACAAGGCGGGTGGGGGCCGGCCGGTCGCCGCAAACCACGACAGCACCCCGCCCCCGGGCATCCCCTGTGTACACGGCACCTGTCTGTCAGCAGGCCTGTCAGTTGTATTTTGCCGCATCACGACAACACCCCAGGAGACTTCCGCACCCATGCCCAGCCCCCAACTCCAGTCAACACTCGACAAGCTGTTTCACATCTCGCACGTACTCGGCTCCAACGACCTGTTCACCCAGGCCGGCGGTGGGAACACGTCGGTGAAGACCGAAGACGGGCGGGTGATGTGTATCAAGGCGAGCGGCACGCCGCTGGGGCAGATGTGTGAGGAGCGGGGGTGGGTTGCAGTGGACCTGGCGAAGCTGCAGGCCGTGTTCGCCACACCGGACCTTCGCACCTGCCCGACTGCCGAGCGCGAGAGACGGGTCCTGGAGCTGCTGAACGCCTCGATTCTCGAGCCTGCCGACACGCGCGCTTCCGTGGAGACCCCCCTCCATGCGCTCCTCGACCGTGTGGTCATGCACGGGCACCCCGTGGCCGCCAATGCACTGTCGTGTCACCCGGACGGCCGCAAGCTGCTGAGCGAACTGTTTGTCGACCGCGACGCGCGCCCGCCGCTCTGGGTGCCCTACATCGACCCGGGCTCCACGCTGGCGTTTCGCCTGGCCGATATCATCGCCGAGTACCGCTCACACTTCGATGCGGCGCCCGATATCCTGCTCCTTCAGAACCACGGCCTGTTCGTGACCGCGGCGGACGTGTGCGCGTGCGTGGCGAAGAACCGTGACGTGCTGGACCGGATGGAGACGTGGTTCGTCGACCGGTTCCCTGCGGCGATCTCGGCTACGCAGCAGAAGAAGGTTGCCGGTGCCGTGCGCGCGGCGCAGGGAGAAGGGGCTGTGGTGAAGTTCTCGGTGCAGCCCGAGCTGGTGGAGACGGCCCGCGGACGGCACGCGGAGCTGTTTCGCGGCGCCCTGACTCCGGATCACGTGGTGTACATGGGCCCGGCGGCGGTGTATGTCGAGAAGAGTTTCACGCAGAGCGACATCCAGCGCGAACTGACCGCGTTCCATGCTCAGCACGGGGTGCACGCACGCACGATTGTGGCCAGGGGCGCAACCGTCTGCTTTGCCGGTGAGTCGCGCAAGCGCGTGGATGCCGCCGAGGCGCTGGCGCTCTCGGCGGTGCGCATCGCCCGGCTCTCGGGCTATACCACGCGGTTCATCGAGGAGAACGATGTCGCGTTCATCATGAACTGGGAAGCCGAGAGCTACCGGGTGAAGCAGTAGCGGGAAATGGTGGCGCGGGGTACCACGAATCGCGGATCCGTGCTATTCCATATATATTAGCCAACCGCGCGACGCGCGCAGGGTGTCTTGTCCACTTACTGCAGGAGGAACCATGGTCTTCGCGCTTATCGGCGTGCTCGTACTCATCGTCATCTGTGTCATGATTGTCGTCGGTATCTACAACGGCCTGGTTACCATGCGTAACCGCTACAAGAACGCGTTTGCCCAGATTGACGTGCAGTTGAAGCGGCGGCACGACCTGATCCCCAACCTCGTCGAAGTGGCCAAGAAGTACATGGCGCACGAACGCGAAACGCTGGAGGCGGTCATCACAGCGCGCAACGCGGCGTCGAGCGCCCGCGCCGGGGCGGCCGCCAACCCTGCCGACCCGTCGGCAATGACGCAGTTGGTGGGGGCGGAGGCGGCGCTGGGGGGTACGCTCGGACGGTTGTTCGCGCTTGCGGAAGCCTATCCCGATCTCAAGGCCAACCAGAACATGGCGCAGCTCACCGAAGAGCTCACGTCAACCGAGAACAAGGTCGCGTTCGCCCGTCAGGCGTTCAACGACGCCGGCACCGCGTACAACACGATGCGCGAGAAGTTCCCCAACGTGATCTTCGCGGGCATGTTCGGATTCAACGCCGCCACGCTGTTCGAGATCGAGAACGTGGTGGAGCGCGAAGCGCCCAAAGTGCAGTTCTAAGAGGACCACATGGCAGGAACGATGGATTTCTTCGGGCACCAGGACCGGGCGCGGAAGCGTACCGCCCTGTTGGTCTTCTACTTCGGCGTCGCGGTGCTCACGATTATCGCGGCAGTCTACGCGGCCATCGCCGTCGGTCTGAGCTACGCCGAGCTGGACATCCCGTTCTTCCACGGTGTGTGGAACACCGAATTGTTCCTCGTGGTAGCCGCGGTTGTCGCACTGGTGGTGTTTGCCGGTACCAGCTACAAAGTCTCCCAACTGTCGGGAGCCAGCGGCGGGATGCGAGTGGCGTCCTCGCTGGGAGGCGTGCAGGTGAACTCCGACACGACCGACCCCGATGAGCGCAAGCTGCTGAACGTGGTGGAGGAGATGGCGATCGCATCGGGCACACCGGTCCCGGCGGTGTACGTGCTCGACGAGGATGCGATCAACGCGTTTGCCGCGGGG
>CAZJJT010000128.1:0-10089 GCA_964546395.1 uncultured Fibrobacterota bacterium | reverse complement strand
CGTTGTGGCCGCGTTGTACGTCCGCGCTGGCGGGTCCATGCTCCCCCCCGTCACTGAATCACCGTCATCTGATGGACAACCTGCGGCAGTCGCTGGCGTTTGAGCCTGCCGATCCTGCACGATGGCGCGCGAATCTCCGGGAGAAGGTCGCCGAGCTCACCGGTCTGGCGGGCGCCATGCCGTCCGAGCGCTGCGATCTCAACGTCCGCTCTCTCTGGACGGAGAACACCGAGCTGGGCACGATCGAGAAACTCGTGTTTGCGAGTGAGTTGTGCGCCGATGTGCCCGCCTACCTGTGCCTTCCCAGCGGGGTCACCCCGCCGTACCCCACCTTCGTATGTGTGCAGGGCCACAGCTCCGGCATGCACAACTCGATCGCTCGTGCGCTCGACGATGAGAAGAAGACTATCGTAGTCGAGGGCGACCGCGACTTCGGCCTCGGGTGCATGCGGCGCGGCATTGCCGCGCTGTGTGTCGAGCAGCGTGCGTTCGGCTACCGCGAGGAGAAACACCTGCCGCAGCAGATGGCGAACAACCGCTGCTGGGACGCAACCATGCACGCACTGATGCTCGGGCGGACCATGATCGGCGAGCGGGTCTACGATATCGACCGCGGGATCGACTACCTCGAGTCGCGCGGCGACATCGACATGGCGAAACTCGGGGTGATGGGCAACTCGGGGGGCGGAACCGCGACGCTGTTTTCGGCCGCGCTCCTCGACCGCGTGCAGTTTGCCATGCCTTCGTGCTATTTCTGCACCTTCCGGGACTCCATCATGTCGATTGGTCACTGCATGGACAATTACGTGCCAGGGCTGCTGCAGTACGCCGAGATGTACGACATCATGGGGACGTTCGCGCCGAAACCAGTGGTGATCGTCGCGGGGTCGACCGACGACATCTTCCCTATCGGCGGTGTCCGACACGCCTTCGACAGGCTGCAGGCAGTGTACCGCGCCTTCGATGCCGCAGACCGCTGCCATCTGGTGGTCGGCAACGGCGGGCACCGGTTCTACGCCGACGATGCCTGGCCGGTGATGCTGGGCGAACTGGGGAGGAAGTAGCCGTGGCCGCGTCCGCGATCAAACTCGCAACCGTCACGTCGCTCGACCTCGGGTCGCGCAGCGGTCAGTTCCGCGCAAAACGCATGAGTCTTGGACCCGGCAGGCCGCGCGCGTTCCTTGCCGCGTACTCTGCCGATTTCGATGTCGACCCGTATGTCGAGATGTTCTTCTTCCCTACCGATACACTCAAGCTCGTTGTCTTCACTGAGGACGGCGAGGTCGTCTGGAAGAGGGACCTGGGCCCTGGTGTCATCCCCGGCATGCACTTTGTACCGATATGCACGGCGGACATGGACGGCGATGGGGTCGACGAGGTCTACTACACCACGAATGTCAACACGGCGCACCCGCTCAGCCTTGAGGGCCGCATGCTGGAGCGACTGGATGGGCTCAGTGGAAAGACCACGGGGCAATGGGACTGGCCGACCAGGTTTCGCGGCACACTCAGCAGTTCGTTTCGCAACTTCATATTCAAGGCGACTGTCCCGGATGGCACCGTGCTGATAACCGCGCAGGGCACCTACGCCGACATGTACCTGCAGGGGTGGAAGCCGGACATGACTCCCCGCTGGACCCTCAAGATTCCGGAGGGTGAAGGGGCGCGGGGGGCGCATGGTGTACACCGGGTGGATATCGACCACGACAGCTCGGATGAGTTCTTCTGGGGTGAACGCTGCCTTCGGGCCGATACGGGCGCCGAGATGTGGTGCGCGGAACGCGAGACGTACCACGGGCACTCCGATGTCAACTGCCCTGTGCTCGACTGGGACACAGACCGCTGGTACATGTACACCTGCCGCGAGTCGGAGGGCGGCATACACCGCGTGAACCTGTTTGACGACCACGGGGAGAAGGTATGGGGGGCGCTCGACAAGGGACACATCGACATGGGATGGGTTGCGCGGCTGGGCGACGAAGGGCTGACGTCGCTTGCCGTGCGTGTCGGGCACAAGAGCTGCGGCCCCGACGGGCGGCACCACACGGGCACCGAGTTCTTCCTCTACGACACATTCACCGGTGCGCCGAAGGAGGTCTCGTTCGACCCCTACAAGACCGGGCCGGTTGACCTGAATGGTGATGGGCGGCACGAACTCGTGCAGGGCGCACCCTCGGGTGCAGGCAACGTATTCGACCGGCACGGCAAGCCTGCGGGGCATATCGAGGGCACCGTGGCCATGACCTGCAAGCTGCTCGACATGCCGGGCGAGCAGATGCTGGTGTACCGCGATGACGGCGTGGTACGCATCATTGCCGATGTCAACGCGAGGGACAGCGAGGAAGCGCTGAGGCGCTACAGCCATCCGCACTACGCGAAGAGTTCGGGGAGCGGGTTGGGAGGGCTGTAGCGAAGGGTGAAGTGGAAACAGTGAGCGACAGACGGAGGGGCAGCAGCCTTCAGTTCCTCCTTCTGCCTCCGCCCTTCGTACCTACCTGACCGTGCCGTTCTTCGGGGTCAGCGCCATGCTCACCTTCGCTGTCTTCCCCCGTGACTTCTCGGCATCGCGGACCAGTTTGATATCCTCGTATGCCTCGCGCACATCGGGAATGTCCGAGGGCATCGGCGCGTCCGCATGGATAGCGTCGACGAACCGGTCGTAGGCAGTGCCTCCGAGCGACACAATCGGGAACAGCTTCTCCTTGCCCTCGCGTGACGCGACGATCACCAGTGAGCCGTCACGCTTCTCCTCGGTGAGCCGCCATCCCTTGTCGGTGATCATGTAGCACACATCGATGTGCTCGCGGTCGTTGCCGGCCGTGCTGTATACTGCCAGGTCGGCCGCCCAGGTGATGAACAGGTGGGCCGAGCCTCCACCCTCGAAGTCGAGCTTCATGAACTCGGTGTCGGCGCAGGGAAGTTCGTGGGCGTGGCGGTCTGAGAAGTAGCTCACCCGCGTGGCCTTCCGGCCCATCAGGTAGCGTGCGATATTCTGGTTGTGGATCATGGCGTCCATGAACGGTCCGCCGTTCTTCTTCGGGTCAAGCGCCCACGTGTTCCACTGCGGGTAGTGGTGAATCCAGTCCTGCTTGTACAGCGCGAGACGCCCGATCTCGCCGCTGTCGAATACCCGTTTGTAGGTCTCGATGACCGCGTTGCCACTGCGCCGGTAGAGCACACCGCACCGCAACGGCTTCTTCACCGCCCGAACCATGTCCGCGCAGTCAGCCACCGTGGCACCCAGGGGCTTGGTAGTAAGCACATGCTTGCGGGCCTTCAGAGCGGAGGTGAGCAGGGACTTGCGCGCCCATGGCGGCACAAACAGACAGACCAGACCGATATCGGGGTCTTCGAGGATCGCCTCGGCGGACGATACTGCAGTCCCCCCGAGTTTCTGTGCGTAGCTCTCTGCCTGCTCGACCCGCGGATCGTAGAGCGACTTGACCGCTACCGACGAACTGTGGCCGATACTGCCGACCTGCCACCGGAGAAAGTCGCCGCATCCCACGATACCCACGTTCACTCTGCCGCCCATGCTTCGCTCCTTGTTGTCTGAACCGCCCTGTACGAGCGATCGGAGAAGGGGCGTCCGTCCGGGCCAGTGCTCCAGTCACGGATGGGGCCGAGTCATCCGTGTCAGCAGGAGGGGCAGCCATACCGGCCGCATTCACCTCGGAGCTTGTTCCACGAACAGACGCCCTCCCCCAGTTGCGTACTACCTGCCCAGCACCCGCACCGACGCGTTGCCGGCAGAGCGCTGCACCACTACCGCGTTATCACGCGCCGCGCCAAACGTCCCGCGCGGCACTTTCTGTCCCTGAAGCGTGTAGAATTCGGAGACGCCCTGCTGTGCGAGGCTTGCCGCCGGGCGAAGCGCATGGCCCGGGCGAACCGCCACATCCTCGACAGCACCGACACCGCTCTGGATCTCGAAATCGCCCCAGTAGTTGGCATCACCGAACCACGGGTCCTTGCCGGTCCAGCGAAGGCAGTCGGGGTTCGTGTTGTCACCGTCTTTGTCGTTGTACCCACCCGAGAACCCGAGCTTCATCCCGTCGAGCACGGTCCCGATGGACAGCCCCTTGCCAAAATGGATCCACGGGAAGAACCACTCCTGGGCTTTCTGGTTGGCGCCGAGGCCCTGGGTAACGATGTCGATCTCGATGTGGTACAGCGTGGCAAGCTGGTTCCAGTCGAGACCGAGTGTCTGCCAGCTCCACAGGTTGTCGTCGTAGTAGGCCATGCGCACACCGGCCGACGGCGCTGCAGCGCCCATCCATACTTGGAACTGCTGCGTGTTGTAGGTCAGTCGCGAATCGTACAGGCCGATGAGACAGCCAGTGCAGGTCCAGATCGTGTTGGCGTCATCCTTGTCGAAATAGAAGTCAATCGCGTCTGCGCCCCAGTCCTCGGCATCGGCGCGGTCGACCCAGGTATTGTCGGTCACCGTCGAGAGCAGGTAGAGTCCGACCCGTGTCGCTGCCGCCTTGATCGTCAGGATCGCGTCGTCACTGCCCACGAACCCGCAGCGGTCTACGAAGCAGTCGTCGGGGGCAATCATCTCGACGTAGTCGTTGCTGCCCCAGGTGCTCCAGAAGCTTGACGCCTGTCCGTCACGGGCGAAGTTGATCTGGCTCTCCTGCGCCGGGTACACGCACAGGTTCACGTCGTAGGGGTCGTCGCACTGCCCCCATGCACTCATCGGTGCCATGACCCCCATGGCCACCACAACCGCCACTACCTGTTTCATAACGCTCCTCCTGCGTTCTGGTGGGACGCTCTCCAGTCACACAGCCGCCACCACGGCTGCGGACGGCCCCCCCTGTGGGGACTTACCAGGATACCCTCCCCACCGCACGGCTGCCTTCGACTGTGACCAGGCAACCCGGCGCCGCGCGGCCAGCATGGACTGCGTGTGGACCCACCACCCGCCGTCCCGAAATATCGTAGTACTCACGTGTGCTCGGCATGGCGCCAACAACCGCCGCCCGCTTCACCGGCGCCGTCCGCACGGCGGTGCCTGTCCCCCGGTGACCGTACCCGAGCGAGACGATGCTGCTTGCGGGCATGCTGATACTGGAAGAAGGCGAGACAGCGCCCATGTCGGCGAAGCCCGCGGATGACGTGGTCATCTTGCCCTCGAACGAGGTCGGTGCGGAGATGCCGCTGATGCCCAGATCGATGCTCTGCGTGCTCGTGGTGGTGTTGATCAGCACGATCGAAATCCCGTCGCTTGCCGGGTCGGCAAACGCCGAGACCATCACGTTGCTGTTGCCGCTGCTGGCCGAGATGCGCTTCCACCCGGGGCGCGCAAACCGTGCGAAGTGCGCGTGGGCCCAGTACGCCGGCCCCGGAACGCCGTCAGGGAATGTGCCGTGGTCCTTCGCCACGAGCCAGCCGCAACTCGACGCGCCACCGATGCACCCGCAGAACATCCAGGCCGACACGCCCTTGTTGAAGCTGCGCATGATCGTTCGCGCAATCACCATCCCGTCGTCGTGCGTCTCGCACGCCCCGCCCGTCTCGGTCATCCATACCGGCTTGTTGCCCGTCGCGGTCACCGTGTCGAACGTGCTCGTGTCAACCTGTACCCCGTCGGTGTACCCATGCACCGCGTAGCGGTCGAGGTACGGTGCCGCCTGCGCGTCGTTGCGTATCGCGTTCTCCCACTGCGGGAACGACCACGTCATGTGCTCAACACCGTAGAGCCGTGTTGCGGGGGCCGCCTGGCGCACGATCGGCCCGGCCACCTTGAGCATCTCGGCGTAGTGTGAACCATCGGCGTAGCTGCAGGAAGCGTACGGTTCGTTGAAGAACGGCTCGTTCTGGAAACTGAACGCGTACACCTCGAGTCCGAGGCTGTCACGCACCCACGAGACGTAGGTTGCACAGAACGTGCCGTAGGCGGCGTACGAGGACGGCATCAGGGAGTTCTGCGTGTAGCTCGGGTACGTGCTTTCCTGCCCCCCCGGGCACTGTCCGTTGAATTTCATGTAGCCCGGCGGCGAGAACACCGAGGGAGCCACACGGAACGGCTCTCCGCTCACGTCCGCTACCTGCTTCAGACGCAGGCAGTGCTCGTACTCGCTCTGGATGTTCGACAGAGAGTACTGGCCGGCGGAAGGCGAGAAGCCGCACCCGTCAGGGGCCGGCCGTATGAACGTGAAGCCCATGACATTGATGAGACTGTCGTAGAAGTTGTCGAGGGGATGCGGAACATAGAACGGGCCCTGACGTACACTCCACTGCGAGATGCGGTTCATCGACCCCATACCCTCCATCGTCTGGTAGGTCTGGGAAGCATCGATGTTCACCGACACCGCGCCACTCAACGAGGCGGCACACAGCACGGCAACACACGCACAGACTACACCTCTGCGAAGCGCTTCCATTCGGCCCTCCTGGGAAGTTCGTCGACGCCGGGGAGGTGAACCCAGGGGAGTTGGGGAGAAAAGAGTATCCACCTCCCGGCGACGACAATCACGTAGGAAATATACGTCATCCAATGCGTGGACGCAAAACTTTCTGATAGCAAATTAAGCACAAGTTAATCATCTGCGTAAATGATATATTGGCAGCGTATTAGAAGCGGTATCCATCGGGGAACCAGCTGTTCAGCAGATGCGTGGAAGGAGGCGGCCGGGCGGAATTTCCACCGGGCGGGTTCCTCCGATTTCGGTGCGAAGCAGCACCGGGAACCGCCCTTTCTCAAGAGCGGTACCTATTGAGACAGCCGACACTGCAGCAGCAGTGGATCGAAGGGCCTCGAGGGCCTTCTGGCACTCCCCTGCCGGCACGACAGCCACGAACGTACCCTCGTTGGCGATCTGCAGCGGCTCCATGCCGAGCAGCGCGCAGGCCCCCTCCACCACAGGGTCCACCGGCACATCGGCCTTGTCAAGCAGGAGTGTCACGCCCGAGTCGGCGGCAATCTCGTTGAGCACGGCAGCGACTCCCCCACGGGTCGCATCGCGCATCACCCGCGTTCCCGGTGCCGCGGCCAGCAACGCCCCGGCAGCTTCATGCAGCGGCGCGCAGTCGGACACCGCATGTGAGGCGAATCCGAGGTTGGCGCGCTGTGCCATGATTGCCACGCCGTGACGGCCGATCGGTCCGCTCACCAGTACGCGGTCACCGGGTCGTGCGCGTGCCGAAGACAGTGTGAGCCCCGCTCGGACCTCACCGATTCCCGAAGTAGTGATGTATACGCCGTCCGCCTTGCCCCGTTCCACCACCTTGGTGTCGCCGCACACGAGTCGCACACCGCACTCACGGCACACACCGGCGAGCGAATCGAGGATACGCCTGAGCAGCTTCGTCTCGAGTCCTTCTTCGAGAATCAGCGATGCCGACAGGAACAGCGGCGTTGCTCCCACCATGGCAAGGTCGTTGATTGTCCCGCATGCCGCGAGTTTGCCGATATCGCCGCCCGGGAACTCCAGCGGGTGCACCACGAATGAGTCCGTGGTAAACGCGAGCCGCCCCCCGGGGCTCTGCACCACCGCGGCATCCTCGAACGGCCCCTCGTGATCGGCGGCCAGCGCCGGGAGCACGACCTGACGAAGCAGCGCCGCCTGGCCCGTACCGCTTCCATGCTGCAGCTCGACGCGTTCGATTGTCATGTCCGCGGCACCTCGTAGCGGTAGTAGGCCGCACACGAACCCTCGCTCGAGACCATGCACGGACCGACCGGCGTCTCGGGGGTACACGTACTCCCGAACAGCGGGCACTGATCGGGGCGGACTACTCCCCTCAGCACATCACCGCACGAACACCCTCCGGGCATCTCCTCCGTGTCAATCCGCACGCGGTACTCCGCGCACGCGTCGAACCCCTGGAACTGCTCGCGCAGGGCAAGTCCCGACCGCGGGATCACGCCGATTCCCCGCCACATCGCGTCCACCGGCTCGAACACCCGACCCATCAGCTCCCTCGCCATCGGGTTGCCCTCGGGCCGGACCACACGCCGGTACGCATTCACCACTTCCGCGGTCCCGTTGCTCAACTGCTCCAGCGCCGCCTGGATACCTGAGAGGATGTCCAGCGGCTCAAACCCGGTTATCACTCCCGGCACTCCCGCTTTGCTCAGCGCCGCATACGCGGCTTCACCTATCACCGCACTGACATGCCCCGGAAGGATGAACCCGCGGATGCCGATGTCAGGCTCGCCCACCAGCGCATCCAGTGCCGGTGGCACGAGTCGGTGCGACGCCAGGAAGTGGATGTTGCGGAGATTCTGCTCGTGTGCCATGGTGACCGCGCGCGCGATCGAGGGAACCGTCGTTTCGAACCCGACCGCGACAAACACGAACCGTGTCGTGGGGGCAGCTGCCGCCATGCGTACAGCCTGTATGGCCGAGAGCACCTCTTCGACACTCCCGCCCTCGGCCGCAGCCCGCTCCAGTGATGTCCGACTGCCGGGAACACGGATCATGTCCCCGAATGTCAGGACGGTCACCCGCTCTTTCACCGCGATATCTGCCGCCGCGTCAATCACCGACCCGGGCGTCACGCACACCGGGCATCCCGGCCCCGACACCAGTTCGACTGTCCTGGGCAGCAGCGCCCGGAGCCCCAGTCGCCCGATCTCCATGGTGTGCGTCCCGCACACCTCCATCAGCTTCGTCGGGCCCACCCGCTCAGCCAGTGCGCCGATTGATTTGAGCAGTTGACCGGCAATGGCCGGATCGCAGAACGGGACCAGGTTCACTGCGCACTTCCGCCGGGCGAGGCGTATTCGCGAAGGGCGCGCAGCGTCTCCAGCGCTTCCTCCTCGTCGTACTTCTGTATTGCCAGGCCCGCGTGCACAATCACGTAGTCCCCCACACCGGCATCGGGCACCAGTGAGACATCAGCCGCGGTCATGTTCCCCGCGATATCGCACTGGGCGACACCGTCCTCGATACTCACTATCTTTGCTGGAACCGCGAGACACATGTCAACTCCCTGCCTGCGAGAACGCACGTGAACATCTTCGGCACAGAGGCCACAGAGGGCCGGCGTATCAGTGTGTGGGGCTGCTCTGTGAGGCAACCACCACCTGCCCGAACGACACACACTCATCGCCGGGCGACAGCACCCGGTGATGGTACACCTCGATACCATGCCGGTGCAGCCCCGCGAGCGTGCGCTCGAACAGCAGCGCATTGAGAAAACACCCCCCGGACAGGCACACCCGGTTGAGCCCGTGCCGCTGCGCCGCCCGCACCGCCGTATCTACGGTAAGATCAGCCAGCGTATTGTGGAACCGCGCCGAAACTACACCGGCGTCTGTCCCCCGCGCCGCGTCCTCCGCCGCAGCCGCCACTGCCCCCACACCGTCCATCACCAGCACTCCGTCGCGCTCTTCCACACGTGCATCGTAGGCATCGCTCACGCCACCCGCAGCCACTCCCTCCAGCTCAATCGCTGCCTGCGCTTCGTACGACTGTCTCCGGCACACCCCCAGCACTGCCGACACCGCGTCAAACAGCCTTCCCGCACTGCTCGTGATCGGGCAATTCACCCCCGCGCCGATCATGCCCGCAACCGCTTCCCGCTCCTCGGTCGGCATCCACGGCACGCGCCCCATCGCGGCCTCGCCGTGCACCGCCAGCAAGGCACTCAAGGCTATCCGGCCCGGGTTCTCTGTTGCGGCGTCTCCGCCCGCAAGCACGAAGTGGCGCATGCGACCCACGCGCTCACAAGTCCGGCCCCCGTCCGCGGTAAGCAGGACCTCCCCTCCCCAGATCGTCCCATCCCCACCCAGTCCCATGCCATCGTAGACCACACACACCGCCGGTCCGCTCAGGTGGTTCTCGGCCATGCAGGCAGCCGCGTGGGCGTGGTGGTGCTGCACCCTCAGCACAGGCAGTCCCTCGGCGTTGACTGCCTGCGGCACGAGAGCCCCCGGGTGCAGGTCCTGCACCAGGAGTGACGGCGTAACGCCCAATATATCAATAAGATGACGCAATACGTTCGAGCAGTGCTCCACGGTCTCGAGGTTGCCGGCGACACCCAGATACTGCGACACATAGGCGCTGTGTCCGCGACCCACGCATACCGTGTTCTTCAGCACCCCCCCGAGCCCTATCACCCCTTCCACACTCC
>CAZJJT010000127.1:0-10133 GCA_964546395.1 uncultured Fibrobacterota bacterium | reverse complement strand
CGGTCGCTGGGGGAGAGTGCCGCCGCAGTCGTGCTTGTCTATGACCACCACAAGCGCGGCCTCACCGAGCATCTCACCGCCGAGCAGCACAAGTACCACGGCTACATCATCTCCACCATGCACGCCCACCTCGACCACGACAACTGTATCGAGGTGGTGCTGCTGCGCGGCAAGGCAGCGAAGGTGCGTGAGATTGCCGAGAAACTGGCAGGCGCCAAGCACGTCAAGCTCGGCAAGTTCGTCCCCGCCACGCTGGGCAGGGGTATCTGAGCCTGCAGGGAACTGCGTGCGCTGCGCCCTGCGTCACCGCACGCAGTTCCACCACTCACCCAGCCCCAGCAGCGCCATCTGCACCCCCATGGTGGCAACCACGAGGCCGGTAAGACGGATGAGTGCGCCGATGACATTGTGACTGCGCAGATAGTTGCCGATGGGCACGGCACACAACATGAACACCAGGTTCGTCCCGAGCGCCGCGAGCAGTGGCACCGCCGTGGCAACATGGCCACGTTCGGACGCGAATGCCACCACTGCCGTAATCGTGGCCGGTCCGGCAATCATGGGTGAGGCGAGCGGGACGATGGCCGCTTCGACGTAGCGGTCGCGAATGTCAAGGTCGAAGAATACCCCCTTGGTCAATGCCTTGATCCCGACCAGGAATATCACCACGCCTCCCGCCACACGCAGGGCGTACAGCTCGACGTGGAACACCCGGTGAAGAAGAAACTGGCCCCCGAACTCGAACGCGACGAGGATGGCCGCGGCGAACGCCGTGGCGCGGAGCGCGGCCCGGGGAACTTCGTTGCGCTCCTGCCCGCCGGGGAACAGCGCCAGCAGGGCGATCTTGCTCACGGGGTTGATAAGGGCGAGGAAGTAGAGCGTATCAGCGAGCACCGACCCAACCGTCATCCCGCTCTCCTTGCTGCAGCTCAGCCGGGACAGCGACCTCCGCAGCGTTCCCCCGGCTCAGAACGCGACAGCCAGCTGGATGTTCAGGAACCCCACGTCCATCGCGTCCTGCAGGTGCCTCGCCCTCCCGCCCATCACGATATCGATATAGCAGAACTCGGTCTTGAGCGTGATGTATGAGGCGAGCTTGGTGTTGAGCCCGATGATATACGTATTGAACCCGTCCACAATACTCTCTTCCAGCCCTGTGTTCTCTCCGGCCAGGTAGGTCTGCGGGTTCTCATCACTCCCCCGCGCCCAGATACGCTCGAACATGCCGTACGGCCGAAGCTTCAGCTTGCTGCCAAGCGGGATGCCGTACGAGAGGAGCGCGTAGAACCCGAACTGGTGCGTCTCGGCGGCATCGGCAAGGTAGTTTTGCAGCAGCTCGTAGTTGAACTCGCTCTGCAGCTCCATCTCCCCCCACTTCAGCTTGAGATCAGCCCCGAAGCTGGTCTCGCGCGCCAGGTACTGGTATACGATACCGTACGAATGGTACTCCGGGTCCAGTCCGGCATGCTGCGACCAGTACTCCACCCTCTCGGTGAACACGCGCTGGTAGGCAGTGTCGTTGGGGTCGAGAGTCCCGGTCTCCAGAAATGCCTGAACTCCCCACGCAAGGACCGAATCGTACCCGGGGGAAACCGTGCGTTTCTTGTACGCCAGGTTGTCCATGCCCGTGTAGCCCGACAGCCCGATATCCAGGCCGTCCAGCAGCGGCAACGCCGCCGACACGTGGCCGCCCCCGGCAACGTCACGCAACTCCTTAATCGAAAACCCGTTACGGCCGCTTGACAGGTACAGCGAGTACCCCAGGTCGGTGTCACCGGCAAACAGGGTACCCGAGGCCATGATTCCCAATTGCGTGCGCGGGAAAAACTCCATCAGCCCCGTCTGGTACGGCTGCCGCACCGTGATAAGCACCGGCGAGCCGTGGTCCATGTTCCAGATACCGGCGGGTGTGATAAACTTTCCGAACCCGATTGTCAGCCAGTCGCGAAACAGGTACTCGCACAGCGCGCGCTCAAGCGAGAACGAGCCCCAATCGAACACTTCGCCCCGCGAAGGGTCGTCGTCGCGGTGCAGGTCAGGGTAATCCCCCGCATCCACGGGCATGGTCAGCACGGCCCCGCCCCCCATGTCGAGTGCGATATCCGCACCCAGGCGCGCCCCGCCCTGTATCGGTTTGGGCCTGAACGACAATTCCGACAGAAGGCGCACGTTCTCGCCGGGGGTCGCGTCGAGGTACAGGTTCAGGTGATCGAAGCTGACCCGCATGCCGTCGTCAACCCGCAGCGACTGAAACAGCGAGTTGTCGTCCATGAAATCGGTGGATATCAGCATGTCCATGAAACCGTACAGGCGGACAGCGCTCTGCGACTGCTGTGCGCGGAGGGCAGTACCACAGACAAGTGCCGCAAGCACCACTCGACGAATGGAAGCATTCATGTAAACATCCCGTGCCGACAGAAAGGATTGTCCGGTGCGCGAAGCCGGCTGTGGTGTGGTGCCACGGGGACCGTGCCGCTACAAATATGGTTTCTGCTGAATCATCTTGACAAAGATGCACATCCCGTCACCCTCATCGTAGAACTCCTGCAACGTTGCCTCCAGCGTGTAGCCGCAGCGTATATAGAACTCACGGGTGGGGGTGTACTGCTCGCGCGACGAGGTCTCGACATACACGCGCCTGCCGCCCATCGCCTGGATCATCTCTTCAGCCGTACGCAGCACGTATACGCCCAGGCCGCGCCGCTGGTACTCGCGGTGGACCGCAATCCAGTACAGGTCGAAGCGGTTGACCGTGCACGCAATCGGACCGAAACAGGCATACGCCGCCACGACCCCTTCGACTTCGCAGAACACGAAGTGGTAGCCGCTTGCTTCGCCGCGCGCCAAACGCTCGCGCACCAGCTCTTCGGCTATGGCCACCTCTTCCTCGCGGAAAAACCCCGTCGAGCGCACGATTGCCGCTACCGCCGCCGCATCACCCGCCCGTACATCGCTGCGCACCACCGGCGCCGCACCCACTGCCGCCTCGCTCATCGCCCCCCCATCGCCGCATCCACCAGCGCCATCACCACCTGCGAAGGCTCCATGCCCGCCCGCGCGGCCGCTGCCATGAACCCGGCGTCCGGCGACAGGCACGGGTTCGCGTTCACTTCGAGTACGTACGGATTGCCGGCTTTGTCCACGCGGAAATCCACCCGGCAATAGCCGCGCAGGCCGAACAGATCCCAGCACGAGCGGCAGATCTCGGCCATCCGCGCTGCAAGCGCACGGTCCTCCGGCGCGAGTTCAAACGAGCGTACCGTGTGCGAGTACGCGAAGTCCTCAGGGTCCCACTTGGCACGGTACCCCACCACGCGGGGCTTTCCTTCGGGGTAGTCCACGAACCGCATCTCCGCCGGCGGCAGCACCTGCGGCCCGTCAGTTGTCTCCAGTATCGAAATGTTGAACTCGCGGCCGTCCACGAACTGCTCCACCATGCGCGAGCAGCGCTCGTGCGGCGGAAGCCCTTCGAGGTACGAGCGCGCGGCCCCGGCGCCCTCACACACCTGCTCCTCGTCAAGCCCCGCCGAGGCGTGGTCGGTGAGCGACTTGACGATATACGAGTCGGCCGTGAACAGCCCTTCCGCCAGCGCACGGTCGCAACGGGCCCACTGCGGCGTAGCAACCCCAGCCGCTCGCATGAGTCGCTTGGCCAGTCCCTTGTCAGTCGTGACCGCGATGGCCGCCGCGGGAACTCCCGTGTACGGAAGACCCAGCGCCTCGAACAGGTACGCCGCCGCAGGCATCATGCGGTCAACCCCGCCGAGCGACTCCACAAGATTGAATACACCGTCGACAGACAGCGCGCGCAGCGTACCCGCAAGCGTGTCCAGATCCAGGTCGGCTTGCACCACCCGGACCGTACCCCCCGCCTCCTCCAGTGCCGTGCGGACAACCGCCGTCTGCGCAAGCACATCCAAGGTGTCAGGCGATGCGTCCGGCCCGACAGCATCGTGCACGACCACCACGCGTCGCTGTTTCAGTGTGCTCATGGATGTCGGCTACCCGCCGATGCCGTACCGGGCACAGGCATGGCATACCAGCTCGCTGATAAGGTCCTCGTAGCGGCGGCCGCCCTTCTCCCATATCATGGGCAGGTCGGAGTGGCGGGGATGCAGCCCCGGCAGCGCGTTGAGCTCGATGAATTGCGCTCGCCCGCTCCCGTCAGCACGGATATCCACCCGCCCGCCGTCACGACCGCCCAGCACACGCCATGCGTGGACCGCCACATCCGCAGCCTCGCGTGCCAGCGCATCGTCGGCAAGGGAGTACTCCACCAGCCCTTCGCAGTTCTCCTTGTTCCAGTATCCGTAGGCGCCCGGCTCGGCCTCCGCCTTCAGCACAATCTCCATCACGCCCACGCTGCGGGCCGCGGGACCGTTGCCCAGAACACCGACCGTGAATTCGCGGCCGGACAGATAGGTCTCGACCAGCACCGGCTGAGCGAACTCCGCCAGGAGACGCTGACATACGTCGTGCAGCGCGGCCGCATCGCGTACCTTCGAGTCTTTGCCGATTCCCTTCCCGGTACCCTCGGCCACCGGCTTGACAAAGAGGGGAAACGGAAGATTGACTGCCGCGATATCGCCGGGCGCGCTCACCACCGCAAACCGCGGCGTGGCGACGCCGCCGGCCGCAGCCACCGCCTTGGCGATGCCCTTGTGATGGCTCAAGGCGAGCGTAACCGCATCAGACAGCGCGCACGGCACCTGGTAGGCCTCGAGCAGCGCCGGCACTTGCGCCTCACGCGATATGCCGAACATGCCCTCGGCGATGTTGAACACCAGGTCTACCCGCCTGCCCGCCACGAGGAACTCCGCCAGCGCCTTCACGTGGCCTATCCGCACCACTTCGTGCCCTCCCGACTCGAGGGCCTGCTGAATGCTGTCGATCGTGTCGTCACGATCAAACTCCGCTGTCTCGATGTCCGAGTACCCCATCGCGAGATAGTCGGAGCGGCGGTCATACGTCATGCCGATTCGCATAGCACTCCTTCACTCCTCACAGAGACCCATTCGCACTGCTCACCCGAAGTACCCCTTCCACAGCCCGGCGAAAAACCTCCGCGCATTGCTGCCGATCACTCGGTTGTCATACCCGCCTTCCTGCACCACCAGGGTCTTGAGGTGAAGGGTCCCTATCATGCGGCCGTTTCGCTCGAAGTCCTCGGACATCAGACCCCAACTGCCCGTCGGATCGTTGCGTGCAGTGTCAAGCCCGAACGCCACAATCAGGAACTCGGGCGCGAACCCCTTCACCCGCCTCAGCGCCTCCTCGAGCGTCGCCGTGTACCGCGCGGTATCGATAGTCTCGGGGAGCGGGTAGTTGACGTTGTATCCCAACCCGGGGCCGTACCCGCGCTCATCGCGGAACCCCGAGAAGTAGGGATACGCGATGTTGGGATGGCCGTGGATTGACACGGTGAGCACGTCACTGCGCCGGTAGAAGATGTCCTGCTGACCGTTGCCGTGGTGGTAATCGATGTCGAGTATGGCTACCTTGCCGAAACGGCTGAGGTAGTGCGCGGCGACCGCGGCGGAGTTGAAATAGCAGAACCCGCCGAACGACGCGCGCTCGGCATGGTGACCCGGGGGACGCACGAGAGCGTACGCGATACGCTGCCCCTCGAGGAGGCCCTCGGCGCCGGTGAGTGCGCAGTCAACCGCGGCGCGTGCCGCAAGGAACGCATGCATGGTGAGCGGCGTGAACGTGTCAATACAGTAGTAGCCCGCACGGACCGCAAGCTCGCGCGGGCGGCGCATGGCGTTGCGGATCGGGAACACGTAGGGGTATACCGGCTTGGTCGGTGGGATCGCCCGGCAGACACGCTTGAAGTAGCTGATGTACGAGTGGTCGTGTACCTCGCCAATCCACGACTCCCTGAAACCCCGACGCTCGACCCGCGCGAACAACCCGCTGGGCTCCAGGCTCTTCAGGATCGACGCGATGCGCACGGGCGACTCGACGTACCCCCGGTCATGCACGTGGTGTATCTCGTGACGGTCGCTCACCACCAGCATGATCTGCTTGGATCGTGGGACCTCGGCCGACACGTGCCGCAGCTTCGCTGCCTTGACATAGCGCGGTTCGCGCAGCCTCACCGGATCATCACCGAACGACTGCACCACCATGTCGATGTAGCCCGGAGGGCAGATACTGCCGTACTTGCGCTCCAGAATCGCGCGAGTGATTTCGCGCGCCCGCGCCTTGCGCAGCGCTACCCCCGACCCCAGGTCATCGAACACCAGGAACGGCGGGTCGGTATCCCCCTGTTTCAGCGGTGTCTCGTACTTCGTTCCCGCGACCGGACGGGCACCGTACCGTTCGTAGAACCGCAGGCGTGCGGTGTTCTGCTTGCGGGCGAGCGGGTCCGGAGACAACTCAGGCGTGTCGGGAAGGCATTCGAGGAAGATGCCGCAGACCGACAGCGACCGGGCCTCCGCCCTGACCGCTTCGTACAGGATTCCCCCCAGCCCACGACCGGTCTTGCCCGCCGCCGCCGAGAGGAAGTCCAGGTAGCAGAACTTCAGGTCGGGCGCGTGCAGCAGCAGCGCGAACGCCTGCACTGCCTGGCGGGAGCCCTCGGCGACATAGAGTATCGGCCGGAACCGCGCTTTGACTGGGTCGCGAAGCTTTTGCGGCAACTCACGGATCTCCTCTTCGGACAGCAGATGAAACTGTGTCCGGAGGATCGTCTGGACCTGCAGGACCGCTTCGCGGTTCAACTGAACGCTGTCGTCGAAGACTCGTCTGATACGAAACACGACTCTACGCCCCCTCCTCAACCGGCACGTGCCCCGGCAGAAACAGCCTGCTCATTTCCTATTTCGCCCACAATATAGGAACTCTAGCTTCCGACAATAGCCATGTGCCGCTGTAAACCAAGGGGGTGCAGCGGGGATGCCAGTCAGGTGCGCGCATGGTGTGGCCGCCTGGTGCGTTTGTAGTCCTCTTTGCGTATTCCATATCTGCTCAATAGCTTACGGAGCTGCCGCGTAGTGATTCCTGCCTGTGTGGCCGTGCGATCTATCCTCCCCTGGTTTGCTGCGAGTTGCCGCTGGAGATAGGTGCTCTCGAGCTCATCGATACCTTTCCGCCGGGTCTCTGCGAGACTGAGCGACAACGCGGGGGCCGAAACCGATATCGTAGGGCCGTCGGCGAACAACTCACGCGGAAAACTTTTCGGTGAGAGCAGGTCGCCGGCCTCGAGCAGATATGCACGCTCCATCAGGTTCTGCAGTTCACGGATATTGCCCGGCCACGAGTACTCCTGGAACATGCGAAGGACATCGGGGCTGATCCGCGAGATGTTCTTCAGGTGCGCCCCGTTCAGTTTGCGCAGGAACTGCTCGGCAAGGAATTCGATGTCTTCCCGACGCTCGCGCAGCGGCGGGATCTCTATGGGGAACACGTTCAGGCGGTAGTATAGGTCGCGGCGGAATATGCCCTGCTCCGACATGGTCGCCAGGTCGTTGTTGGAAGCGGCAATGACGCGGACATTGCTCGAGATCGTGTCCTCTCCTCCCACGCGCTGGAACACGCGGTCCTGGAGCACCTGAAGGAGTTTCACCTGTGCCCCCAGTGGCATCGTCCCGATCTCATCGAGAAACAACGTGCCGCCCTGCGCGATTTCGAACTTCCCGAGCTTCCGCCGCACCGCGCCGGTGAACGCGCCCCGTTCGTGCCCGAACAGCTCGCTCTCGAGCAGGTTGTCGGGGATCGCGCCGCAGTTCACACTGATGAACTGGCGTTCGCGACGCGCGCTGTGACAGTGGATCAGATTGGCAACTACACCCTTGCCGGTCCCGGTTTCACCTGTCACAAGCACGGTCGTATCCGCCGGCGCCACCATGCGTACTTTGTCGAACACTTCGCGCATCACCGCGTTGTTCGTCTGCACATAGTCAACCGAGTCGGCCTGCCAGAACTGGTCGCGAAGGTAGTCCAGTTCCGACTGCACCCGCATCTCGGCATACGTGGTCTGCACCACGTACCGCGCTTCCCTGCGATCCACCGGGTACGCCAGGTAGTTGCTCGCCCCGGCCTGCACCGCCTCCACCGCCTTGCGGACCTCTTTCTGCGGACACAGCACAATGATATGCGCCGAGGGAACCACGTTCCAGAACAACCGGAGCGTGCTGCGATACGCCGCCTGGTCCTCCCCGCTGCCCAGTTCACTCAGGAACCTGATATCGACGAACACCACTTCGTGCGAGCGCTCTTGGAAGAGCCGGAGACACTCTGCACTCGACAACGCAGTGTACACCTCGAAGTCCCTCTCGAATGTCTCCTCCAGAGCAGAGACTGCCTGCTCGCTGGAGGTCGCCACCAGCATCCGCTTCATCCGCACTCCCCTTTCAGCGGAACATCTAATTCCCCCGAAAACCGTGCCAATCTGCTATGCCCCCCATGGCATGGGTAGTATGCCCAGGGTGACCACAAGATACATCAGGAGGGCAGAACAATCGGTATTTGGAGTTCCCTTTTGACATGGCACGGGAATCGCCAGTGTCGGATGCTGGGGTTCCCTCTGCCCCATGCGGGACGTATCGGCCATTTCGGGCAGGATGGTACGGGAGTTGCGTTCCCAGACTGTCAGCCGGTTAGCAATCCAGCACAACCGGACGCACATCAGTGAAGGAGTCCTGAAGGATGGGCACTGGGTCCCAGGGAAACATTGCAGCGGCTCGTCGGACAGCCGCGGACACAAGCAGGGAGTTGATGGTCGGCGATGATGCCGAACCGCCTCCGCGAGGAGACACCGCAACTGACAGCGTCCCGCAGACCGCAACACCGCCCCGCGCGACCCCCAAGGCGCGGACAGTCAGCGAGGCGTTCCGCAAACAGTGGTACCCGAAACTCAGCGCCACAGAATGGAACGACTGGCGCTGGCAGCTGCAGAACAGGCTGTGCTCATTCGAGCAGCTGAGCAGGATATTCCAGCTCTCTCCGGAAGAGACTTCGGCGCTCACGCACCCCACCATGCCGCTTCCTGTGGCACTCACCCCCTACTACGCATCCCTGGCCGATCCGTTCGACAGCTCGCAGGCCATCCGCCGGTGTATCCTGCCAGTCTCGGCCGAGTGCCGTGTGTCGGAGGGGGAGTCCGAGGATCCGCTGGGTGAAGCGGACCAGAGCCCGGTGCCGGGCCTGGTGCACCGCTATCCCGACCGCGTGCTGTTTCTCGTGACTTCCTACTGCTCCACCTACTGCCGCTACTGCACGCGCTCACGGCTGGTGGGCCACGGGGTCGACTGCTGCCAGGCGAGCCGTGACCGCTGGCAGATGGCACTGGAGTACATCGCCATCCACCCCGAAGTCCGTGACGTGCTGGTGTCGGGCGGTGACCCGCTGACCCTTGCCGACGAGCAACTCGAGTGGCTGCTGAGTTCACTGCGGGCAATCCCCCATGTCGAAATCATCCGTATCGGCACCAAGGTACCGGCAGTACTCCCCCAGCGTGTCACTCCGTCCCTCTGCCGCGTTCTGCGCAAGGCACACCCGGTGTGGATCAGTATCCACGCGACGCACCCCGATGAGGTCACGCCGGAGATGAAGGCGGCGTGTGAGCGGCTCGCCGATGCGGGCGTGCCGCTGGGAAGCCAGACGGTGCTGCTGTCGGGGATCAACGACACGAGCGAGACACTGAAGAGCCTGTACCACAGACTCATGATGGCGCGGGTGCGGCCGTACTACCTGTACCAGTGCGACCCGATAGTGGGTTCGGCGCATTTCCGTACGCCGGTATCACGCGGTGTGGAAATCATCCGCCAACTCCGCGGACACACGACAGGCTACGCGGTGCCGACCTACGTGATCGATGCGCCCGGGGGGGGCGGCAAGATCCCGATTGCACCAGACTACGTGGTGAGCGAAGGCAACGGCGCCGTGGTCATGCGCAATTACGAGGGGAAGGTGTTTCTGTACCCGGACGTTGCCGGCGACCCTGTCGCCTAGCGCGCGGGTGCGTTCCTGCATCCGGTACTCGGTGATCCGCGCGACATGGCCGTACCGAACGCAGTGTCGGCTGCCTCGGGCGAGGTAGCCGCACAAAGCAACTCCCCTGGGCCCGACTGAGGGACCCAGGGGAGAGCTGCGGAGTCTTCGGGAGGGATGCAGGAGGGTATCCGCGC
>CAZJJT010000126.1:0-10166 GCA_964546395.1 uncultured Fibrobacterota bacterium | reverse complement strand
CTCCCACCCATTGACCGGTATTGCCGCTGAACAACAGGATATCCACGAACCGGACGCGGTCGGCAAACACGCTCAGGAAGTATGCCGCCGAGATGCTCGCGCCGCCTGCGTCGTACGTGCGGTCGAGGCGAACCATCAGGTAGTCGTATCTGCACAGTTCTGCCATGTGTCTGAGCTGGGCAGTGTCGCGGTACCACTCCCGGTGGTCCTCCTCGCAGTAGGCACACTCGGCCAGGAGGGGATTGCGCGGCGGTGGCGGTTGGGGTTCGCGGGCCCGCTCCGGCGAGCGTTGTGACGAGGGTGCGAGCAGCGCCGGCGGGGCAGCTGTCGGCTCCTGTGCAGACGGACGCGATGCGCAGACCAGGCAGAAGGCCAGTGTCGGCGGCAGTCGTACTATGCTGTGTCCGAAGTGACCCATGGGGGACCACACAGAGTTCGTTTGGGAATGCGATGAATTGCGGGCGAGCGACAGAGGCGTATATTGGCACGTTGCCGTGGAGTTTGACGGGAGCTGCACTGAGGAGGCACCGATGCGCGTGTTCTTTGCCGGCGGAACAGGGTTCATTGCTGCACACGTGGTCAAACTGCTCTCGGAGAACGGACACCGGGTGTCGGTTGCGAGTCGTCACCCCGAACGGTACCGCTGCTTTGAGCAGTTGAGGGGAGTGTCGATGGTTGCGGGCGATATCGAGGATACGGCATTCCTCGAGAGTGCCCTGCCGGGCCACGACGCCTGTGTCACCAACGTGTTGTCGTGGGGTGAAGGCGCGCTGGACATGCTGCTGAACGACACGCGCCGATCGGTGGTATTGTTCGAGGCCGCGGCGCGCGCGAGCATGCCCCGGGCGGCAACAGCGTGTTCTGCCGAGTGGTGAATGCGGCGATGGCACACGAGCCCATCGAGGTGATGGAGCGGATGGGGACTCAGTTCATCGGCGCTCCCGACATAGCTCACGTGTACCGCGCGGTACTCGAAGGCGGCATGAATCGCCAGACATACCACGCCCTGGGCAAGCCGTGGTACTCCGATGAGCAGATTGCACGACGGGCTGTTGAGCTCAGCGGCTCATCGAGCACCGTGATACTGACGCCGAACCCGGATCCGGGTGCCCCCAAGGAGTTCACGCTCGACAAGATCAAGCGCGAGTTCTGGTTCGAGTTCGACGGCTGGCCGCACATCGAGGAGCACCTGCGGTATCTCATCGCCAAGTACCGCGCGTGAGCGCTGCTGTGCAAACGGCTCAGTCCTCCCGTGTCACATACACATAGTAGGCCCCACCGAGCGACTGGCCCTGCTCGTCGATGAACCACGTGTGCAGCAGGCAGGGCCCGGCGTTCAGTTGTACCGTAAACGTCGCTGCCTGGTCGCCAAGCCCTGTCGTGCAGTTGTGCTCCACGCGGTCGATCACGATGCGGGCCCTGGCGATGGGCATTGCCACACCCTCACCAAACTCCCCGTCAGCCAGCGTTGTGGCCGTACAGGCATCGGTCAGCGCCAGCCCGCTCTCTCGAGGCCAGCGCCGCAGTTCCAGGTGGTAGGTGCCCGCCCGTGCCACATCGATGTGCCAGTAGCCGTTCTTGCGCACACCGAGACGCACCTGGTTCTGCTGGTCGACAAACACATCGCGCCACTCGCACGCCGAGAGCATCATCGGGTTCTCCTCGTCACTGCCGATAATCACGCGCTGGATCTGGTTGGCGACCGGCTCGACATCCCTCCACCATGTGTCCAGCGCCTCAGTCATCTTCCGGACAATGTCGGGGTGTTGCTCGATGACGTTGTGGTCCTGGCCGGGGTCGGTGCCCAGGTCGTAGAGCGCAGTGGCCTCGAGCAGTCGCCACCGTTTCCACATCACAGCCGCACCCTCGCGCCGCATGACAGCTTCGCTGTCGGGCGTGGGATAGTCAAACGACGGCATCCTGCTATAGTTGACACAAAGGAAACGCTCGGGAACCGGCGTCGCGCCACGAAGTGCCGGCGCCAGGCTGATACCATCCAGGGGGATATCGGATGACAGCTCGAGACCGCAGAGCTCGGCAAGCGTGGGCAGCAGGTCCTGCATCTGCGTCAGCCCCTCGACATCGCGGGGCTTGCCCAGGCCGCCATCGGGCCAGTGCACGAAGCAGGGGACACGGTGACCACCCTCCCACAGCGAGCACTTCCGTCCACGCATGCCCGCGTTGTAGTAGGCGTTGCCGAAGGTGCTGCCGTTGTCGGTCATGAAGATGAGGATCGTGTTGCGGTCGGCGTTGTGTGCGGCAAGAAACTCGCGCAATTTCCCCACATGCCGGTCGACCGTGTGGATCATGGCCAGGAACCGCACGATTCGCTCGCGAAGCCCCGGGTCAATTGCGGGCAGAAGATGCTCGTTCTTCGCGAACACGGTCTCCACGACCTCGCGGTCGGCCTTGGGCACGAACAGCGGCGCGTGGGGTGCGTTGGTCGGAAGGTAGGTGAAGAAGGGTTCGTTGCGGTCGATGCGCTCCTTCATCCACGCTTCGGCGGCCTCGAAGAACACGTCGGTGCAGTACCCCTGGAAGCGCGTGCGCGCGCCGTTATGACAGTAGACGTCGTCGAAGTAGTCATTCTCCCAGTAGTCGGGCAGTGAGCTGATATGCGAGGAAGGGAACCAGAGACTTTCGTCGAACCCGCGGTCCTGTGGGCGGAACGGGTAGTTGTCGCCAAGGTGCCACTTGCCGAAGATGCCGGTGCGGTAGCCGGCGTCACGGTAGTAATCGGCCATGGTTCGGAGGTCGGCACGAAGGAGTGTGCGGCCGCTGCTGACATTGACTGCACCATTACGGGCAGCATCCAGCCCGGTCAGCAGCTGGGCGCGCGAGGGCGTGCACATGGGTGCGGCATGGAAATCGGTGAACCGTAGGCAGTCGTTGTGGAGGGCGTCGAGGTGTGGCGTGTGTGCCACGGGGTTCCCGTGACATCCCATATCGCCATACCCCTGGTCGTCAGTGATCACGATGATGACATTTGGCTTTGCTGCCATGTGTTGAACCCCTTGCCGGTACGCCGGCTATTGATGCATCTTATGTATGGTATATTTCTGATGCTACCATATAGATAGCATATAATCAGTGACTTAGGAATAGAACTCTGTAGCAAAGACATGGATTTTTGTATGCTCCCCCTTTCGCTTCGCCTGGAACGCGCCGGTGCCGATTTCCGCAGGCTCGGTTTCGTGTCCAGTTGGCGCCGGTTCGGCAACACGCTGGCCACGCAGATCCGCGGCGGGGGGTATGTGCTCCAGACCGAAGCCGGCGAGTTTGAAATCCGCGAAGAAATGGGGTTTGTCGTGCCCGCCGGTCTGCGCACGCGGGTGTGGGTGCCTGCGGGGCAGACTGCCACCACGGTCTACTCGCATTTTCACTGCCGGGTGTACGAATCGCAGGGCCTGTTCACAGTGCTCGACCGGCCAATCATACTCGACCGCGAGTCGGCGGCGCGTGTCGGAGCCTGCAACGACGCGCTGATTGCGCTCCAGTCCGCACCCTCGCTGGTGAACTCGTCGGTTGAGGCTGCCGCGCTCCTTGCCGAGATCGTCGCGATTGCGGTCAACCACTGCCCCGCGCTCGAGACACTGTGGGCCGACCCTGTGCGGCGCAGGCTCATGCCGGCCATACGGTACGTGCAGGAGCATATCGACGGTCGCATCGGCCGTACGGATCTTGCGCGTGCCGCGGGGGTGTCGGTCCCACACCTGCACGTGCTGTTCACGCGGGCGTTCGGGGTTGCGCCGATGGAGATGGTGCGGCGCGAGCGGCTGCAGCGTGCACGCCAGCTGCTGCACTGGTCAGCGCTCTCTGTTGCCGAGGTCGGTCAGCAGTGCGGGTTCGAGGACCAGTTCTACTTCAGTCGGGCGTTCAGAGCAGCAGAGGGCATCCCGCCCACGCACTACCGCAGCAACGTCAGGCAGCAGAGCGCCTAGGCTCTACCCCTCACGCGCGTGCCCTTCGAGTTCGCGCAGCTCTTTGAGGGGCTTGCGCATGAGCACTGCGATGGCCACCGCCGAGCCGATCATCATGAACACGCCTGCCGCCACAAACACGGCGGCGGTCATGCTCGGCCCGGGAATCAGTACCGAGCGCGCCGGGTTGCCGCGCTTGTAGTACGCTTGGGTGAACGCGCCCGGAACGTAGCGACCCGCCACCTCGCGCGCATCATCGAGGTCCGAAGTACTCCAGTCGAACGACACGCGATCGCCGAGGTAGGAGACTCCGTCCACCTGGTAGCGGTAGCTGACCACCGCGCGGTACGACGTGCCGTCGTCGGTGTGCACCGTGTCAACGCCGGACCGGAGCACCGTCGCCTCGGCGGTAGGCCACTCGCTGCTGGCGCTGGTTTCCGCAAGCTGCACCGCGCCGACCACCACGAATCCGAACGCCACGAGATCCATCAGTACCGGAAGCGCGAGGAACTTCGCAAGCCGCTGTGCCCGCGGCCAACGGTAGGGACGGGCCGCCTTGAGCAGTTTGCGGGCCCGCTCGACGTTGCCTGCCGCGACAAGCTTGTCGACCTGAGCAGTTACCATCGGGCCGTAGTACAACAGGATTCCGTAGCGCACGCTCTTGTTGTACTCTCGGTAGGCGCCGCGCGAATGCTCGCCAAGTTTCGCGAGGGCCTCAGCATACTCCCGCGCGCTCTTCACAGGTGTCGCGCTCGCGGCCTCGCCGGGAGTCTTCTCCGCTGCCCGTGGAGCGTCGTCAGTCTCCGGGCGTTGCCTGCCCTCTGCCTTCCGTCTTGCGGCACCCACTGCCCGTGCCGCGACCGGGTTGCCGCACGCGGGACAGCGGAACGGCTCGAGCTGTGTGTCGAGGCCGCTCTTGCGGAACAGCAGGGCGAGTCCGAGTGTGCCGAGCACCACGAAGGGATCGACTGTCGTGTCGGCGGGCACCTTGCGCGTCGCTATCACGTCCGTGCTGCAGTACGAGCAGTAGCGCCGGGCGGATTGCTCTGTCATGCGGGCGGAATCACTCATGCTTCTTCTCCCGTGCTACGCATATGTCAACTTCACGGTGGCGGGAGCGCACAGCTGTCCCAACTGGACCACCGCATACCGTGACTTCTCAACAGTCTCGACAACAGCGTGTGTCCTGCGCCCGCCGATGCTCGCCGAGGCAACGCGCCGGGCTTTGGGCGGCAGCAGGACGCGCAGCACACCACAGTCGCCACTTCCGGTAACCGTCATATCCACCCGGCGCGCCTTCGGATCGTGATGGTAGCGGTAGGCGACGTAGCCGTTGGATGCCGGGAGATGAATGGCAACATCGACATCGTTCACACCCGCCGCGGCCCAGCGTGGTGACAGACGCACACCGCGCAGCGCGGTGGCCACGTTCTTAACACCTGCAAGTCCCTCAACCAGGGCGAGTGCAACGCAGCCGCCCGACCAGTTGTCGGGCCCGCCGAACGACACCGGGTCGGGTTCATGATACGGCATACGATCGGCAAGTGTAAGTGCGACCACCGCGTACTTGGCGCCTTCAGCGGACGCGCTGAACCCGATGGAAGCGATCTGCTTGTCGGGGTTGGGGTTGGGCAGTGCTGCCCAGCACAGGCCGACATCGTTGCTCCGCGGGTTGGGCCCGCGCCACGCCACACCCGCATCCATGCCCTTCACTCCCGGGAACCACCATCCGCTCAGATGCCTGCCCTGCACGACATACTTCGTGTGCGTGGTGCCGTCAGCGTAGTTCAGGGTCATGGCCGCGGCGATGTTGGACGGGCCCATGGCGCCACAGGTGTGAAGCAGGTAGACGGCGCCGGCTGTCTGATTGACAGGTACCACTGCTTGCGGCGCGAACCGCTCGCGGAGCGAAACCCCGATTGCCGCACGCCGCCCATTGGCGGCGGGGTCGGCAATGCGATATGGCACACCCTCGAGCACGACATCCCCCACCGGTACGTTGCGCATGTCGTTGCCCGAATCCTCTTCCATCATCCAGTGCGGCACACCCTCGGCGCCCTGATCCCACAGATCCATGTTCGCCAGCGTCGAGATATCCACCGGGGTGAACTGCTGCGGGGGGGGCGGTGGTTCGTACGCGCCCGTGTACGCGAACTTGACGGTGCCGCCGTGCTTCCGTCCCAGCTCGAGCATGCGCGCGAGAATGCCGGCGCCGTACTTCTCGTAGCCGTGTTCGAACGCGCCGCGTGCCAGCTCGCCGGCCGCGTGTCCGTGGACACCGCCGTTCATGTACTGCCAGCGACTGCCGTGACCCCCGAACCCGCGGCCGAACGGCGGGTAGATGGCGTACCACTCGCCGGGCGAGCGGTTGGGCAGATGCGCTTTGAGCGCGAGGTACGTCTCGAGGATTGCGACACACTGCTCGTGCGAAATCGAGCGGTTGAGCGAGTAGGCGTTCGACATCACTATCTGCCTCTTCTCGTCCACCTCCAGGTTGCGCACCACTGCCGGGTCCTCTTCCAGCCGGTGCTGGTAGAACCGCCCGTTCCACATGAGTTCGGCAAGCCGTGAGAGGATATCGGCGCGGCGCCGGCGATACGTCTGGGCTTCTTTTCCACGCCCTGCGCACTCGAGCATTTCCGCCAGGCACTGGCAGGCGAACGCGTAGCCCGTGTTATCGCCCATGAACGCGCCCATTTTCGTGCGCTCCGGGTCTATCCGCATGGCGTTGCCCTGTCCCAGGTCCACCGCGTACTCATCCTGCACCTGGAAGTCCCACGAGTCGATGGTGTAGCCGCGGATAAGCAGCCCGAGTTTCTTCGAAAACCGCGCGCGGTCGTTAATCGTGTAGTCGAGTGCGCGCATAGCCGAATCGAGGCAGGATTTCATCCAGCGATCATCACCGCTGCCTTTCCAGGCCATGTAGATCGTCTCGACATAGTTGTACTCACAGTGGTTCTCCACCGGTTGACGGACGAGCAGGAGCCCGTCCCTGCGCACCGCGTACCCGTCCGGGCCGTAAGCCGTGTCGAAGTGGCCGGGTCCGTGGTCACGGTTGACATTGCTCCAGATCATCCCGTCTTCCCGCTGCACCTTCTTCATCATGTCCACCAGGCCACGGGTGTGCGGCGAGAGGAACTGCATGCCCTTGGCGGTGTGGCAGTGGTCGAGTATCCAGTGCACGAACCAGTAGTAGGTCTTCCCGTTCCATTCGAACGGGATTGCGCCCGCGGGGTTGTAGCAGCGCATGGTCTTGTCGCAGATTGCGAGCAGGTCGCGGTAGTCGCCCCTGGTGTCGTGGATTGCGGTGGCCGCACTTGTCTCGAATGCCGTCTTCCGCAGCACCGTTCCCTTCGCGTCGAACACGCGCACCATGTGTGTGCCGAGGGCTCCACCGACGGTGAACGTCATCTCTGGTGTTGCCGGTGCGTTGAGGTACTCACGGCCTTCGGCGTCGCACACACTCACGCGACTGCCCTGCGCGCCCACGAGCTCGAGTGTTTCCAGGGGTGACGCTGTCCAGCCGTCGGCGGTGCGGGAGAAGTGGAGGGACTTGAGTAGCGGTTTCACTGACACGCGCGGCTTCTGAGGCGACTTCCTCTGCGACTTCCTGCGTGAGGCCTTTGGGCGAGACCGCTGTAAGGGCATTCGAACACTCCCGGGAGAGGGGGTTTGGCGGGGCGACCTGTGGGCCAAACTACTACAAGGAGCACAGGGGAGCAATGAGGGCGCCTAGTCCCCGCTTCCACTACCAGCATCAGGCTGCGCCTTCCGCATTCCCCGGAACTGCGGCAGCAGCTCCCGCAGCCGTTTCTGCCGCTCCTGCTCATCGGCAAGCTCAACGGGCGTGGGTGTGATGCCGAGGAGCTTCTCTTCATCGACCTCGTCACACAGCTCTGCCGGGAGGAACGTCTCTGCGTACTCACGGTACACGCCCGAACGCACTACCAGGTCAACCACGTCCGGGTCCAACTCGTTGTCCTTCTTCATGAACCCGATGATACCCATCGCCTTACTCAGCGGGTAGGGCACCTTGTACGGCCGGTCAGCGGCAGTGAGTGACTCGAGCACGTCGGCAACCGCCAGCACACGGGACGCCAGCGGCAGGTCAGCCGCGAATGTTCCGCGCGGGTATCCTTTGCCGTTCATCTTCTCGTGGTGTGCCGCGGCGTACTCGGGAACGTTGGCCATGCTGTCGGGGAAGGGGAGTTCCGAGAGCATGTGAAGGGTGTGGACGGCATGCGCCTGCATGTCAGTCACCTCGGCATCCGTGTGCGTCCCCTTCGCGATCTGGAGTGCCGCTACTTCCTCTGCCGACAGCAGCGGCTGCACGGTCCCGTCCGGTCCCGTCCAGGTGCGTGCCCCGATCGCCGCCACCCGCGCCTTCTTCTCCGGCGCCATGAACTCCCCACCCCTGTTTGCGCTCTCGAGAAACGCGAGGTCCTCGTCGAGTGCTGCGAGCGCGCCCTGGAGTTTCTCCCGCGCTGCCGGCGCCACACCTGTTTCATCCATCCCGGCCTCACGAAAGCACGCAAGGCGCATCTGCTCCTTCAGTGCCCCGAAACGCGTGCGGACTTCGGCGATGCGGTCACAGATGGTTTCGAGCTTGGTGCTCTTGTCCATGACATGTACCGGCGTGATGATCTTGCCGCAGTCGTGCAGCCATGCGGCCGTCCGCAGTTCCTGCCATTCCTCGTCGGTGAGACGGGTACCGGCAAACACGCCCTCTGTCTGCGCGCAGATGGCCTTCATGATCATCTCGGCCAGCACCGGCACGCGACGGCAGTGGCCGCCCGTGTACGCCGATTTGTTGTCGATGGCACCCGCAATTGCACGGATGAACGAGTCCATCAGGGCGTGAAGCTGCTGCACGAGTGTAGCGTTTTCGAGTGCCACCGCTGCCTGCGAGGCGAGCGATTCCACGATCTCCTGCTGCTCCTGAGAGAATGCCACCGTCTTCCCGCCATGCTGCGCGTTGAGCAGTTGCAGCACGCCGATCACCTTCTGCTCCTGGTTGATCATGGGGATCGCCAGAAACGAGACCGAGCGGTAGTGATTGAGCTCGTCGAACTTCCGTGTGCCCGAAAAATCAAACCCCTCGGTGTGGTAGGCATCCGGGACGTTGACCGATGTCCTGGTGAGGGCGCACTGGCTGGCGACGTTGTGGTCGTTGGGTGTGCCGTTGTTGTACAGGGGCACGTCGGGGAGGTCGATAGGCTTGCCGGTGGTCCCACCGAGTGAGGTCTCGAGCGAGCGCGTACGCATGATGGCGAACCGCAGTGTGTCCTCCGCTGTGCGGAGGTAGAGCGTCCCGCCGTCGGCATCACAGATCTCCATGCCTTCGAGCACGATCCGCTCAAGCAGTCGCTCGCGGTTGCGCTCGGCGCTGAGCGCGATACCGATGCTCACCAGGCGGTGCAGCAGGCTAGTCTGCGGTGACATGGACCACCTCCTCGAGACTGATCCGCCCGGCCACCAGGTTGTCGATTGCCGACACCCGCAACGGCACCATCCCGTCAGCGAGTGCCTGCTTGGTGATATCGGCCAGCGGCGCGCGTTTCAGCATCATGTCCTTGACTACCGGGGTCACCGGAAGCACTTCGTACAGCCCCCGCCTGCCGTCAACACCGGTCTGGTTGCAGTGCGAACACCCGGCGGCATGGTACAGCGTCACGCCTTCGAGCTTGCCGGACGGCAGGCCGAGGATACATTCGGCTTCGCGCGGGTCGATACCCGCCGGCTCGCGGCAGTGCTCGCACAGCACGCCGACCAGGCGCTGGGCCATAATCACCCGCAGCGAACTGGCAAGCAGGAACGGCTCCACATCCATGTCGAGCAACCGCGCCACCGTCTCCACCGCGTTGTTGGTGTGCAGCGTGCTGAGCACCAGGTGGCCGGTGAGTGCTGCGCGGACCGCGATCTCGCACGTCTCGTTGTCGCGGATTTCGCCCACCATGATAACGTTCGGGTCCTGGCGCAGGAACGCGCGCAGGGCGTTGGCGAAGGTCATGTCGATGTCGGCGTTCACCTTCACCTGGTTGACCCCGTCAATCGTGAACTCCACCGGGTCCTCGACAGTCATGATATTGGTGTCCGGCTTGTTGAGCAGGCGCAGACAGGCGTTCAGCGTGGTGGTCTTGCCGCTTCCGGTCGGACCGGTGACCAGCACCATGCCGAACGGGGAGTGGAGCGCGTGGAGCAGATGGTCGAACCCGGGCTTGGGGATCGGCAGTGAGTTGAGGTCGA
>CAZJJT010000125.1:8898-10192 GCA_964546395.1 uncultured Fibrobacterota bacterium | reverse complement strand
AAGGTCGGGCTGTCGGCGGTGTAGTAGCCGACCATCGAGGTGCCGCAGTTGCGGGATGACCGGGTTGCCTCCGTACTTGTGGAACGTCATGCCATCGGTGCTGTACGCCATGCCCTGGCACTGGCGGTGATCCGACTTGTCCCAGTACGTGAAAAAGCAAACCATCCCCGGGGTGCCTGCAAACAGGCCGCAGGAGTCGCGGTGGTCGACCACCGCGCTTCCCGACCAGATCTGTCCGTGTTCGTCGGGCTGCAGTGCCGGCGGGAGGTGCTGCCAGTGCACCAGGTCGTCGCTGACCGCGTGACCCCACTGCATCCCGTCCACCTGGGTTGGTTCGTAGAACTGGTAGAAGACGTGCCATTGCCCCCGGAAGAACACGAGGCCGTTGGGGTCGTTGATCCAGCCCTTCGCCGGAGCGATGTGGTACCGGGGCGCGTACGGGTTGTCGGTGGCCATGGTTGCCTTTCAGCCGAGAAGTGACCAGTCGGGGGAAGTGTCGGGGTGGGGCAGTGGACCGAACGCGTTGCGGATGACACGACGTTCGCAGTCAAGCCAGGAACGGTAGTAGCCGTACGGGTGAAGGGCGTCACCGCGTTCCGCCAGCAGTTCGCGGAGCCGCTCGGCCAACTGCTCTTCGACAGCCGCGTGTGCCGGCGTGCCCGACAGGTTGCGGAGCTGGCCCGGGTCCTGCTCCAGGTCATACAGCATCCGCGCCCCCTCACGCCACTCGACGTACGCGTACCGGCATGTACGCACTCCCCGCCACTCCTTGCCGTCCTCACGGATGAGATTCGGCGAGTAGGTGTAGTTGTGGAAGCTCATGATCAGGGCACTGTCACGTGTGACCGCAGGTTGGGCGCCGAGAAACGCGGCACTCAGGTCAAGGCCTTCAACTGTCCGTGGAACAGCCACCCCGGCCAGCCCGCACAGTGTCGGCATCACATCGACCGGCGTGAACAGCTCCTGCCGCACCGACTGGGAGGGGATATGCCCGGGCCACGCGGCAAACAGCGGCACCCGGATCGACTCGTCGTGAGGACGAGATTTTCCCCAGCAGTTGCCCTGCTCTCCCTCGTATGCCTGAGCGCCCATCTGTGTCCCGTGGTCGGCGGTGAACACGCACAACGTGTCGTCGCCGGACAGACGGCGCAGTTCGGCGATCATGCGGTCCACCGCAATCGTCATCGCCAGGTAGTGTCGCATGCACGAGGATGCTTCGTTGCGGTAGTATCCCGGGACGCTTTCAGGGACGGCAGGGCGTTCGAGGTCGCCCCGATCTGGAAGAGACGCCACT
>CAZJJT010000125.1:0-8888 GCA_964546395.1 uncultured Fibrobacterota bacterium | reverse complement strand
GCGCATAGCACTCCTCCGGCGCACAGACCTCTCTCCAGTTCCAATGCGGCTGATGCGGCGACATCACCAGTAACCACGGCCGCCCATCGTCCGCGTCAAGGAACTCGCGGACGTACTCAAGGAGCCCCTCGGTTTCGTAGCCCTTCCATCGCAGCGTGTCCCAGTCATGTCCGTTGACATGGCCGTCCCAGTAGTCGGTATGACAGTTGTACGCGCGCCAGTACTCGAAGCCGAGCCGGGATCGGCCCTCGGGGATGAAGTCACGCGACTCGGACGGGAACGCCCCGCGGTTCAGGTGCCACTTGCCCACGTAGCCGGTGCGGTAACCCGCGTGCGCAAACACGTCCCCCAGGCCAATCTCGGCGGCACGGGTCGAGGTGAAGTTGACAATCATGCCGGTGGTCTGCGGGTACCGTCCGGTCATGAACATCCCGCGGTACGGCGTACACAGGGGGCAGGTAGAGAACGCCTGGTCGAACCGCACCCCCTCGCGCTGCAGGGCATCCATGGCGGGCATGGCCACCTGTTGTTCGTACGGCGGGGTGCTCATTGCCCTGAGCTGGTCGGCGAGTACGATGAGAATGTTGGGATATGGCTTAGGTATCATAGTGTACTAAACTACCGAATTGGGCCGAGTGAAACACTGGCAATTCAGGACAGTGTATTGTACTTTTCAGACACCATGGCTCCCGAACGCATCATGCACGAGGATGTGCGGTGGCTGACGCGCGTGTCCGAGCTGCGTCACACGATCCGCTGCCCCGAGGGAACGTCCACCCTGACGGTCAGGTTCCTGATGCACCAGGACGTGCTTCGGGAGCAGCCCGAACGCTGGACACACCCGCGCGCCGTCGTTTCGCGTCTGTTCCTCCCCCTTGGCGCACGCGTGCGCGTACGTATGGGGGAGGTCTGGCGGGAGTTGGGGGACGGCGTATACCACCTTCTGCCGCAGGGCGTTCCGTTCTCGGCCGAGTACGGGCCCGGCCGGCTCATCTCCCACATGCTGGTGGTACATGACTCTGTCGGCCTGCCGGTCGGCTTCGGATCCGGCACATTCGTGGCCCTCCCCGACCGTCAGCTGGCGGAAGCCGCACCACGCGTCTTCGCTCGGCCTGCCCCTGGTGAGCTCGACGCGTTTGCGTATCGACTGGTGTTGCGCTTTCTCGAGCAGGTGGGTCGGAAGTCGCTGCAGAACGACGACCTCATGCGCCGGTTCCCGCTGCTCGTCGACGCACTTCTGCGCACACCTCCCGCGTCATGGCGTGTCGACACGCTTGCGCAGCGGATGGGTTGTTCGCCGGGGGCCCTGTCGAAGCGGTTCAGACGGCAGCAGGGACTGGCGCTCAAGCGCTGGCTCCGCCAGACGCTCGTCGCGCGCATCCAGGAAGCGCTGCTCGCGTCTGGGCAGCCCGCGAGTACGGTGGCGCGCGAACAGGGCTTCGTGGACCCGGCCTATTTTCACCGCCTGTTCCGCACCGAGACAGGCATGACTCCCACGGAGTGGCGCCGCGTGTGCCGCAGGCAGTGATCCGCACCAGCCGGCATCACGAAACAGTATGCAGAATAGTGGATCTCGCTCCACACACTCTTCTCCGGGAACGGCAGACCAGGCGCCAGGGGGCGGTCGTCGGGACGGCACACGATGCGCACGCGGATTGACGTGCGTCCCCTGGTGAGCCCGCGCGCGATGAGAAACTCACTCTCCTTGAAGCGGCGGTTGCACGTGCGCAGATCCTGCTGCGCCGCACCGTCCTCATCCTTCGGGTCCGAGTAGATGCACGTGTTGGAACCCGGCGAGAACCACACGCCCGCGTGCTCGAACGCTGCACCCTTCCGCGTGCCGGCCACGTAGACATCGGCGCGCTGGTTGGGATACAGGTAGTCGAACCGGCGGCGAAGCATGACACCGAAGTTCTTCGAGTTGAGTCTCAGTGTGAACTCGGAGGTGCCGGCGGTGTGACGTTCGGTCTCGGTGTGCGCCGGAAACACTTCCTCCTCTGCAGGATCGTGATTGATATGGTCCACGCCAATCTCGAACCGCGACACGACCTTTGCGGGTGTGCTCGCCTGCGGCGAGCGGTACGCATGCTTCCGTTCGCTTGCCGCACTGCCGACATCGAGCGAATCGGTCAGGGTGAGGAACGAACCAGGCAGGCCGTACCAGTAGGTGACCGACTCGTAGTGCTCGGTTGTCTCGTTGTGCCCGCCGTGCTCGAGCTGGATGCGCGCGTTCTTGCCGAACGGCATCAGGTCCGCCAGGAGGAACCGATAGGCTGAGTGGAGCATGTCGAGCGCGTGCTTCGGCTGGCCCTCTCCCCGTGGGCTTCCGGTGGGATGGCCGGCCAGGGGAAGGGTCATGTTGCGGCCACCCCAGTAGTCGCCGCCGCCTCCCCATTCCTCGGTCCCCGTACCGTGTCCCTGCGGTGACTCCGCATCATCGAAGAAGAACCGAGGGATCCCCTCCAGGGTCCGGAGATGTGAGCGGCGTGTGAAGATGAACGAGGTGCCAGTGAAATGGCCGCACCAGTCCTGCGAGCCCTCCACTCCCCGCGTGTCCAGCAGTACGAGATCTCTGCCGGCTTCTGGCGCGGGGAAATCGCGGTGGGTCGCATGGAAATAGGCGACGTGGTTCCGCGGTCCGTCGTACGTGCCATATCGTACCGACCATGTGACAGGGCCGAACGCGTGTCCGGTTGTGTTGACCAGCTCGACCCGGGCCGAGCGGAAGAACGGCATGGGGAAGTAGCACGAACAGCGGATGCTCTCACCCATGTACCTGATGGACATCGGCAGACCCCGTACCAGGTACTCCCGGTCGTCGTCGTTGTACAGCATTCCCGCCCCGAAGAACATCGCGAAGGGCGCGTCCACCGAGGGGTGCGTGCGGTTGTCCCAGGTGATCCGCAATCGCACCGCGCTGAATGCCTCAGCGTCGGCGCGCGGGATCGTGAACTCCAGCGCGCGCAGCATCGAAGGCGCCTTGCTGATCGTACATACGGTTGCCGACTCACTCACCCCGAGCGACAGTGTGCCACGCAGCCTCGCGAGGCGCGCGCCATTCCTCGGGGCGATATCCGTGCCGGCACGCTCGAGGAGACGGAGCACCTTCCTGTCTGGTGGTGTCCGCCAATCGAACGCGCGCAACGGTGACGTCAGTGGTGCATCGGGGACGAACTTGTGATAGATGTAGTAGCCGGTGCCGTAGCGGGTACGACCATAGGCCAGCCGAAGAGAGTCCTCGAACGGTATGGGCACCCAGTTGAGATCGGCACCCTTGGTGGTGGACCAGGTCTGGGTGAGTGGCGCCGGAAGGACCTCGTGCGGTTCGAACCGGGTGGCAGGCGGGTTCGGCGCCTTGCGGTGCTCCTTCATCCACATCACGGGGTCTTCGGTAGCAGTCTCGCTGACCACAGTGTCCTTGCCGTCAATCTCATAGTGCCAGGGGCTCCCATGCCAGCAGTTGGTTCGCACAAAGTACAGACACCCCTTGCCCACCGTGTGCAGGGCGACGTTGAAGTCGTTGCGTTCCTGGTAGTAGTAGTGGCTGGCGCAGGCGCTTTCGTTGCCGCCGGTGCGGTCGTGCGTGCTGCGCATGTAGGCGCGGACACCGATGCGCAGTTGCGGCCAGCGCTCCCACATGCGGTATGAGTCGAGGCCGAGCGGTATCGCAGGGGGCTCGGAACTGCGTTTCGTCTGTTTCATTGCGGGTTCCTTATGCTCGCGGTACGGGCATGCGCGCCGTGCCAGGGGTGTTGAATGGTATTTTAGCACAACGAAACCACAGTAGTTGGATATGAATGGCCAAAAAGTTACATAATACTACACAACGGAGACCGTTGCCGCGTGCCGTCCACACGGCCGGCTCGCACTCCTTCGCGCTGGTGCGTGTCAACCGCCTGGTCATCGATGAGCCGATGGCTGCGGGGGTTGTCGACCGCCCCGCATGGGGAGACTTCTTCTTTGCCGTGTTCCCGGGCCCCGTAACAGTCGAAGAGCGGTGCGGGCGCCGGTACTGCGAGCACGGCGGCCTGATCTGCTGGAGCAGGGACTCGCGCCACTACTACGGCAACCTGTCGGAGCCCTGGCTGCACAGCTGCATGCACTTCGAGGGGCCCGCGGCAGAGGATATCCTCGACGACTTTCCGTGCGACACCGTGGTGCCGCTGAACGACGCGGTCCTCGTGCACACGTACTTCGGGGCGATACACAGCGAGATCGCGCAGCACGCAGTGCCCGACGAGGCGATCGTGCGTGGCCTCGTCGAGGGCCTCCTCCGTTCAGTGAAACGGTGGAGCCCGGGTGAGCAGGAAGCTCCGGTTGTTCCCCCCGAGTACCTTTGGCTGCGCGAGCACATCCGGCAGCACTACGACGAGAAGCTTCGCATCGGGGATCTTGCCGCTCTGCTGCACATTTCGCCCTCGAAACTCTTCGGTGATTACCGCCGCTACTTCGGTACATCGCCGGTCAACGAACGCATTCGCGCACAGATGGAGCAGGCGCGGTACTTCATGGCGAACCGCACCCTGAGTATCTCGCAGGTGGCCCTGCGGGTCGGCGTCGACAGCCTTCCGTACTTTTCTCGGTTGGTACGCAGCCACTTCGGGAAGTCGCCCCGCGCGCTGCGGGGCGAGCTCCTGAAGGGCATGTAGGCGTTACCTCACCAGGATCATCTCAGACTGCGCCGCCTGCAGCTGCTCGATCCGTATGACGTATGTCCCGGTTGCCAGTGCAGCAGTCGGCAGGGTCACGTTGTCGAGGTCCTGTGTTCTGACATGCGCAACCACCCGGCCACGCGTGTCAAGGATGCTGACCGCGAGTACGCGTCGGGCGAGCCCCTGCACCGAGATCGCCTGTCCCGGTACCACCCGCAGGACCGGCGCCACGGCGCCGGGTACCACGCATGACTGGCCCACACCGATCACCGCGGGCTCAACCAGTGTGAGATAGTGGTTCGAGACGCCGGTGGCCGTGCCGTCGTTGGGCCCCAGTGTCACAGTCCCCGCCGGGAACTGCTTCATGTAGTCACGGTACTCCTGCCGGATCGCCTTGACCACGGTGCCCGTGCTGGTCCACCCGTTGCCGTTGAGCCACGACGGGATACTGATCGAGTTCTGTGCCCGCGGGTACATCACGTGGACCTTCGCATCGACGTTGACGTCGAACGAGAGCCAGTCGGCAGGAGTGTTGCCGTCGATATCGCCGGCGACCTGTGATGGACGCATGAACGTAGCGCCGCCGTACGGACCGACATCCAGTACCGCATCGTACAGCGGATGGTAGTCGCCGCGTACCAACCCTTCACCCTTCGGCAGGCCATAGAACCCGGTCGACTTGAACGGTTCGTGCACGCCGAATACCCAGGGGATCATTGGCCCCCGCGCAGCCTTCACGACATTGGTGACAAGTACCACGTTTGGTGGTACCGCTCCGACTGTCAGGCTGAGCGAACCCGTCGCGGTCGTGTTGTTGGTGTCGGTCACCGACACGCCGAATGTGAACGTCCCAGGTTGGGTGGGGATCCCCTCGAGTCGGCCGCTTACGGTCAGTGCCAGACCCGGGGGGGGCGTACCGGTGATGGCCCAGCGGAAGGGCCAGTTGCCGCCCTCCCGGTTGATCGTGTCACGGTAGAACACGCCGGCGGTGGCGGGCGGCAGCGTGGTTTCGGTAACCACCGGTGTGCTCTGGATCCCAAACCGGAGACTGTCGGTGATTGTCTTGTTGAACTGCTTGCCCTGCGACTGACCGTTGTCGGTCGCCGTGGCAGTGAGGAAGTAGTCGCCGGGAGTCAGGCTGCTGATCGTGGCCTGGTACGGGGCATCGGTCACCGTGGCCTTCAACTCGCCGTTGAGGAAGAACTCGACCTTGGTGATACTGCCGTCGTTGTCCGTGGCAGTTGCCGTTGCCGTGATGGACGTGGTGTTGGCGGGCAGGATCTGCATCCAGACCGGCGACGCTTGCGTGAACTTGATAATCGGTCGGTGGTTCCCGTCGTTGCGGTGCGACAACGCCCAGGCGATGGCGCCGGGAGTGCCGAACAGACCCTCCATCGCATCCCCGTGTCCCGTAATCGGGTAGACGTCATAGCGTGGGTTCACGCCATAGATAGTAGTGATGGGGCCGCGTGAATCACCGTTGGCGTTGCGGATGTTTGTCACCGAGATCTCGTGGTTGCTCTTGTAGCCGTCCTGCGCGCCGCACGCAAGCCACATGGGAACATCCTTGGCAACCGCGTTGATGCTGCCGCCGGCAATCGATACCGCCATCGCGGCTGAGAACAGGTTCGGATTGCTCGAAAGGAAGTTTGCTGTTCCGCTCGCACCCATCGAGAACCCTGCCACGATCACGCGCTGCGTGTCGATAGGCAGCTGGGTGAACAGCGAACGGAGGTACGTGACGATGGATGACTGATAGCTGCTCTGGTTCTGGGGTGCAAGGATATAGAACGGCTCAATCTGGTAGTTGAGGATCTCGTTGATCCACGAGCCGGTCATGGGGTCGCCAATGGTATGCGACGTGTCCCCATCCCAACAGCAGCCGTGCATGGTCAGCACGATCGGGTATGTCTGGCCAGCCTGGATATTGTCCGGGGTGTACAGGTAGTAAGTCTGCCCGCCGACATTGCGGTAGCTCCAGTTGGGAGCCGGTTGCCAGGTTCGCGCCTGCACCATGCATGGCAGGGCCACCAGAAATGCACCGAAGACAGCCAGCCTCACGGCTGTAGGACGTGTCACGCGTACCCCCCCCTTGTGCGGGAAACAGATTACCTTGCGGTTGGGGCGGAAATGCCCCAGGATGCCACGTAATATATGCAGAAGGACGGCCCGATCCGGCAAGAAAATGATGGTTCAGAGTGCCCGGGGATGGCTTTTCTTGAACTGACAGGTTGCCCGTCGCCGGCCCGTTGCCTACTGCACCTGCACAGGGAGGATCCGCGCCTGGCCCGAGTTTTCCTCGCGCAGGCGCAGAAGCAGTGTCGTGCCGTGCGCGAGAGCGCTGCCCGTGCCTCTCAGCGGAACCGCCTCGTTGGTGGTTCCGCTGAACACTGCCACCCGACTGCCGTTGAGCGAGTACAACTCACCGCTGATCCGGTGGCCGGAGGGGCCGGGCACGCGCAGGGCGCCGGACGAAAGGACGGCTGTGCGGCACGTGCTTCCCGCCAGAACGGGTGACGCGGCAGTCGCGGACGTGGCTTGTGCGATAGTCAGTCCACTCACTTCAACGTAGAGCCCCCGGTCCATGTAGCTGGCAACCCGCAGCCAGGCACTGGGAGAGGGCGCGTTCGGTACTGTCACCACGTAGTGGCCCCACTCCGGATCGCCCGAGCCTATGCCGCCCATGGCGTTGAGTTCAGTCCACTCCTCGCCATCAGTAGAGATTGTCACGGCAATCAGGCTGGTTACCTCCGAAGCCCAGTCCACGCTCATCTGCTGGCCGACCCACAGTGTGTCGCCGGGCGCCGGACGTGTCACCGCAAAGCGCGGGTTGCCGGTCAGCACCTCGGTGCGTGTGTTCGACGGGCTGGCGTTGCCGACCGCGTCATAGGCCACCACCCGGTACTCGTACGTACCTGCCCCGAGACCAGCATCGGTGAAGGTGGTTGTGTTGGCTCCTACGCGTGCTGCCTCGGCGAATCCTGCGCCGTTGGCGTTGCGCTCAATAATGAACCCTGTCTCGTTGCTGGAGTTGTCGGTCCAGCGCAGCGCAATATCGCTGCCGTTGTAGCCGACTTCGAGCTGCAGCCCGCTTGCCGCGGCAACCTGGCTGCCCAGCGTGAACGTCACCGCATACGAGGGTGACACGGTGGTGTTGGTCGCACTGACAGTCACCGTGGCCGTGTATACGCCGTTGGACAGCGATGAGGCATCGATCGTGTTGCTGAGGTCCTGGTCGTTGCCTGTACCGCTGCGAGTGACGGTCAGCCACGAGGACGCGCCGGCAGGTGAGAGCGATGTCGTGACGTCTGCAAGTGTGCCGGTTCCCAGATTGCTCACCGCGACTTCCTGCGCCGCCGGGTTGCCCGACACCGACAGGAACTCCAGCGCGGTCGTGTTGAGGCCGATCGCAGGCGCATCGGCGTGCGGGTTGGGCAACGCCCCCGCCCATGCCATCATGACACTGCCGCCGTTGAGCACCGGGAGCTGCTCGTACGCGTGGGTCTGCAGGTTCACCAGGTAGCGGTTCCGGTCATTCTCGGTCTGGAATACGAGGTGAGTGTTGTCGTTGGGGAGTACCCACTGGGCGCCGATACCAATCTTGTTCGTGGTGTTGCACACGAACCGGTCAAGGAAGGTGCCCAGCACACCTGTGGCCCAGTCGTACACCACAAACGTCTTGTGGTCCGGGTTGCCGGCGCCCAGGTCCCTGTCGCTCGACATGGCGTTTATGACCACTTTGCCGCCCAGTGGTGTCATCACCGGCCCGTGGCCCCACACGTCGGTCATCACCCGCACGGTCGGGCTGGTCTTGTGCGATGCGAACGAAACAGTGATGGTCTCCTCGTGCAGCCATGCCATGCCCCGGAGCCCATCGTTGGATACCCAGTATCCCTGCACGGCGTCGCCATACGATGACAGGTCCGTCACCTGCTCAATCTGGCCGGTGTACCGGTCGCAGAACATCAGTCGCTTGAAGGTGAAGTTCTCATCGGTGCATACCCACCAGATGCCCTGATCCGAGAACCCGACACGTTCCTGCCAGCCGAGGCCGAAGTAGGTGTCGTGGTCTGCGGTACACAGCCGGCGGCGGTTGGTGCCGTCGTTGTTCATGATCTCCCACCCGTCCCACATGTAGCCCACCAGTTCGCGTCCGTCCGGTGAGATTGCGCCACAGCGGTAGAAGTTGGGGCTGACCCGGGTCGTATCACCGTTGGCCATGTTCATGATCCAGGA
>CAZJJT010000124.1:2100-10207 GCA_964546395.1 uncultured Fibrobacterota bacterium | reverse complement strand
ATCCCTGGCGTGCCCGGCCTGAACGCCGAGTGCCTCCCCGGTCTGCTGCGCTCCGCCGGACTCAACACGGTGACGATCAGTCCCTTCGCGGAGCGACACTCGGCATGGCAGTTCTACGCGGGGTTCAAGGAGATGCACAACACGGGCCGCGGCGGCGGCGAATCGGCCGAGGAGATAACGCCCACCGCTCTCGACTGGATTGCGCGCAACGCCGCGGAAGACAACTGGTTCCTGCATGTCAACTACTGGGACCCGCACACCTCGTACCGCGCCCCGCTCGAGTTCGGCAACCCGTTCGAGAATGAGCCGATGCCCGAGTGGATTACCGATGAAGTTCTCGCCCAGCATGTGAACGCGGTCGGGCCGCACACCGCGCAGGAGATCAACATGTGGGACGACGCGCCGAACAAGTGGCACGGCCCGCGCCATGTGTGTGCAGTCAGGACCCGCGAGGATCTCAAGCGGCACTTCGACGGCTACGACTGCGGTATCGCCTACATGGACCAGCATATCGGGCGACTGTTCGAGGCACTTGAGGCCCAGGGGGTCATGGACGACCTCGCCGTGATCATCACGTCCGACCATGGCGAGAACCAGGGCGAACTCGGGATCTACGCCGAGCACGCCACCGCCGACCACATCACCTGCCGCATCCCGATGATCGTACGCTGGCCGGGCGCGAAGAAAGGGCACGTGGATCGCGGGCTGCACTACAATCTCGACTTTGCGCCCACGCTGTCCGAGTTGCTCGGCACCGAACCGCGCGACTCGTGGGACGGGCAGAGCTACGCGACCTCACTCACTTCGGGCACCGACACGGGCCGCGACCAGCTGGTACTCAGCCAGTGCGCGCACGTGTGCCAGCGCAGCGTGCGCTGGGACAACTGGATCTACACGCGGACCTACCATGACGGGTTCCATCTGTTCGACGGTGAGATGCTGTTCGACCTGTCATCCGACCCGCACGAGCAGCACAGTCTCGCCGCAACACGTCCGGACATCTGCGCCGAGGCGACTCGCCGCTACATGCTCTGGCACGACCGGATGATGCGCACGCAGCTTGACGGGTACACGGAGGATCCGCTCGACACGGTGATGGCCGAGGGCGGCCCGCTGCACGCGAAGGGCATGCTGAAGAAGTACTGCGAGCGCCTGAAGAAGACCGGCCGCGAGTGGGCAATCGAGGAGCTGAGAAACCGTCACCCGCGCGAGTTCGCATGAAACATCCGAATATCGTGTGGTTCATCACCGACGACACGAATGTCGACATGCTCGGCTACGCGGGCGGCACCGTGCTCACCCCCGCAATCGACCGCATCGCCCACGAGGGCGTGGTGTGCACGCAGTATCACTGCAGTTCGCCGGCGTGCTGCCCGAGCCGCTTCTCGTACCTCACCGGCCTGCATCCGGGCCACAGCCTTGACAGCCGGTTCCGCGGCGCGTTCCCGCCCGGACAGCCATACAGTATCGGGTTCAACGTCCAGTGCGAACCCTCCATGCCCACTATCGCCAGCGTACTGAAGGGTGCCGGCTACCGCACGGGTTTCGTCGGCAAGTGGCATGCCGGTTCGCCGCGCCGTTCGTTCCACGGCCACACGTACCGCGAGGACGACGACCCGAGTACGCCCGAGGTGGCGCGCAAGCTGCACGAGGACTACCGGTCGATGCAGGCGGAGCTGCGCGGTATCGGGTTCGACTACGCCGACTCGATTTCGTGGGGCAACACCGACAACCGTCCGCTGAAGGCACTTCAGTACCACAATCTCGAGTGGCACACCCACGGTGCGCTTGAGTTCCTCGGCCAGTGTGCGGACAGCGGCCGGCCGTTCTTTCTCAACATGGCCACCACCACGATCCACGGTCCGCACCATGTCGAGTCGCTCGAAACAGACGGTCGCGCAACCGAGTGGGGGCTGCTCGACACCATGCCGCAGGTGCAGGCGCCGCGCGCAACCGTGTTCGAGCGGCTGAAAGCCGCGGGCATCGAAGTGACGCACCGCAGCGCCGGTGCGCTGTGGACCGATGATGCGTTCGGGGCAGTGGTGCAGCGGGTCGAAGAGATGGGTGTTGCCGACAACACCATCTTCATCTTCTCTACCGACCACGGTGTGGGTGTCACCAGCGGCAAGTTCACCTGCTACCAGGGCGGCGTCAGTATTCCCCACGCACTCAAGTGGGCCGGGCACCTCACTGCCGACACCACCTGCAACGCGCTCCTGCAGAACGTGGACTTCATGCCCACGCTTCTCGAAGCGGCCGGGGTGAGTGTTCCCGCGGACATGCACGCTGACGGGCTCAGCCGGTGGGCGCAGTTGAGGGGTGCGCCTGACGACCGCGAGGACCTCTACTTCGAGTGGGGCAGCGTTCGCGCCGTGCGCACGAGCAAATGGAAGTACATCGCGTACCGTCCAACAGCCACAGAACTGGCGAAGATGACGGCGGACGGCGCCACGGTCGCGCTCAACTACAGTGGCAAGCCGAGTCCCGACTACTGCATGCACCACTACCCGCACTACTTCGAACAGGACCAGTTGTACGACCTGGAAACAGACCCCACCGAACAGCACAACCTCGCACATGATCCTGCACACGTCTTGACGCTCTCCGAGATGAAACAGCGGCTGCAGCGCCGTCTCGACGCGTTCGACCACCCGTTCGACCTCGCGCCCATTGCGTTCCTCGAGACCGAGCACTACCGCACGCAGTGCCGCAACCTGCGGGAAGACCAGAAGATATTCCAGACCTACTTCTACCTGGAACGCGCCTACTGAGTGGGGACCGTTGCCTTCGCCGTGTCGGCCGCGAGTGCACCGCGAATATCGTCGGCGGAGAGCGGACGGATGTACACGCGGGCCATATCACGAATCGCCCCGGCCAAGCGAGCGGGCACGGTGTTGGCAAGCCGCGAGGACACACAGTGGATACGCTCCGGCGCACACACGAACACCACGGGCACGCTCAGTGCAAACTGCCGCTGCCATTCGCGGAGCAGTCGTACTCGCTGCGGCACCGCGGGAGTGCGCAGGGCCGAATCCAGCAGGCTGTCGATCCTGACCTGCTCGCCACTCGGCCGTCCGCGCTCCCACACGTGCAGCGAGCCGCCTGAATGCCAGAGCCCGAACGCTTCCAGGGGCTCCGAAGGTGTGCTCAAGCCAACCAGTGCCGCTTCCCACGCCTGCGGTGACGAGCGCAGGCAGCTCATCACGTACTGGTACTCCGCGACCTGTACGTTAACGGCGATCCCCACTGCCAGGAGGTCCTCCGCAATGCGTTCGGCAGCCTTGCGCCGCGGCAGGTTCTCCGCGGCCACCAGCATCGAAAACTGCAGCGGATTGCCCCCCGCGTCCTCTACGACACCGTCACCGTCGCGGTCGGCGAACCCCGCTTCCGCGAGCAGTCGCCGCGCACGCGTCGTGTCCCGGCAAACACCACGGCCGGCAGCGACCAGGTGCGTGTCAGCCAGGCACACCGGCCCGAACTGCGCAAACCCCGACATCCCGGCCGCATCCATGGCCCCCATCCGGTCGATCGCGCACGACACAGCCGTGCGGAACGCCGGCATCCGAAACCACGAGTGCTTCAGCGAGTCCGCCGGCAACTCGCCCGCTGTGTCGCCACCCGGACTCTGGTTGAACAGCATCGCAGTCGGCGCGCGCGAGGGCCCCATGCAATAGATGTGGTACGCGTGCGCGCTGTCCTGCGCGAGCAGGGCGTAGTCCTTGCCGGCCGCGGAGAACAGGTCGATCTCACCACGCTGGAACCGCACCATGTGGGTGTTGTGGTCACGCACGAAGTTCACCACGACGGTGTCGAGGTACGGAAGGGCCGCCCCGAATACGCTTGTTGCGTGGTAGCGGTTGTTGCGCACCAGCACGATACGTCGCGTGGGTACCCATGAATCGGGCCGGAACGGGCCGCTCACCACCAGCGAATCGAACCGCGTCCGGAGTCCGTAGAACCGCTCAAACGCTCGATCGATGCGCGTGCCGGTTGCGACGTGCGCGGGAAGCACCGGCATTGTGAGCAACCGTGTCAGCAGTGCGCACGGCCGTGCGACGCTCACCCGCACCGTCAGGCTGTCGACCACTTCCACCTGCAGGCTGTCGGCACAGATGGCGGCCAGCGCTGCCGGACCCGCGAGGACTCCATCCGCGGCGCCACTCACCAGTCCCAGCGTGTATGCCACATCATACGCCGTCAGCGGTGTGCTGTCCGACCACAACAGCCCTTCCCGCAGCCTGGCACTCACCGATCGTCCATCTGGCGCTTCCTCCCACGATCGCGCCAGCGCGCCGCGCAGTCCACCGCTCGCACCGTCAACTGCCAGAAGCCCCTCGAACAGCAGCAGGGAAATGTCGGCGGACACGGGGTCGGACGCACTCAGCGGGTTCAGTGTGCCGGGCTCCGAGGTGACCGCAAGCCTGAGCGTGCCCCCTGCCGCCCCCTGACCGGCAGTGATCCGCCGGGCCTCCCCAAGGGTCTCGAGGAAGTCGCGCCCGTCACTGCCGATACGCCGCGCGGCAGGACCGTTCTGTTGACAGGAAAGGAACAGCGCGACCGTGGCAAGTGCCAGACAGCAAGGGACCTGAAGCGCCGAGCGATGTGACGCGGACCTCATGCAGCCACCCGTGCAGGTTTCCGGTGAGGCCCAAAACTACATCCGCAGTCCCGCCGCACGGTCCGCCTGCTCAGTGCCGTCTGCGCTCCTGCGGCACCTCGCCGAGCGTCACCGTCTTCACCGGTCCGCGGTAGGCTTCCGCGCCGTTCCACACCACGTTCGCCTCGCCGCTCAGCCCGAGGCCGCTTTCGCCGAGGACAACGGTAAGCCCCGGCGTGCCTTCGCTGCGAATGGAGACCTCGCCGCCTTTCACCGTGCACGTGAACCACGGCAGGCCCGACACGCTCAGGTCACGCACCATCGTGACTCCCCACACACCCCGGTGCTCATCGGTGTCCGCCGCGAACGTGAACTCATCAGGCCGCTTCCGAGTATGCTTCTGCAGCCACTGGGCACACTCCTTCTGGATATCCCTGGTGTAGTTGTGACTGATGCCCGGCGCGGTCTTCACAACGGGTGTGCCGCCGAACTTGCGGATCTGCTCGGTGAACAACGCGACGTTCGGGAACAGGTTGTCATCCTCGCCGCACCAGATGAACACCGGGAGACGGCTGAGGTTGCGGCCCAGGTCGAGGCCCCGTCTCTCCCGCCACATGCCTCCGGCCATGATCATGATCGCCGCCCACCGGTCGGGGGTACGCGTGCCAAGTGACCAGGTCCCCCCCCCGCCCATCGAGAAGCCGAACAGGTAGCGACGGTCCTCGTCTATCTTGAACAGGCGGTGCACGTCGTCGTAGGCCTCCCACACATCCGTCTCGCCCGGGCCACGGTACCCGAGGTTCCCACGTCCGGTCGGCATGATGTAGTACCCGTTGCCTTCACGCTGCACGTACGTGCCGCGGTCCTCGTAGCCGCGCAGGTCGAGGGCCTGTCCCACCGGTCCGAGTCGTGCCGAGAGGTCGCTCATGAAATTCTCGTTGCCCGCGCCGTGGAGCTCCACAAACAGCGGGTACTTCCTGTCCGGCTCCCAGCTCTTCGGCAGTGACAGCACGTAGAACTGCACGGTCCGGTCGAGACGAGAGACATATGACATGTACAGATCGCGCTTGCCGCTGAGATACGTCTCCCACGTGCCGGCATTGTCCTCGAACCCGGCCAGTACGTTCTGGACATACTGGAATGTCCTGCGCGCATCGCCCCGCTCGCCGGTCTCGCGGTACAGCGTCGCCCGCGCCCATTCGTCGGTGACAATCGCCTTCACCGAGAGCAGGTGGCGGCGAAACAGGGGGTGTGAGGCGGTATCGAGAGCGGCGTCGACAGCCGAGTACAGCGCCCGCAGCGTCGCGTCGACGATCGACAACTCGCCCGTGCGCTCCTGCAGCACGGCTCCGCCGCCGTCGAGAAGTCTCACCGAGAACGGAACAGCACGACTGTCGGTTGCGCCCGGTGTGAGTGTCACCGAGAACCGCTGCAGCTCCCCGCTGCCGTCAATCGACACGTCCTTCTTCTCCGTGCCCAGGGTCGCCTCGACACGGTAGGAGCCCTTGCCGGTCACCGCCACCACCACTTCACCGCTCTCCAGCTCACTCCAGATCACATCGTGGTCCACCACCGACGCGGTGAACGGGGCAGGCGACGTACCGACAGCGACCGTCCTGAACAGACCTGGTTTCATGGTGCCGAACGTGCCTTCGCCCCAGTTGAGTATGGAGCGCTCCCCCGTCTTCTCGTCGAGATCGTTGAACTGCACCGCCAGCCCGAATGTCGGATACAGACCGGGAACGGTTTCGAACCGCTCCCAGGGGAGAGTGAGTTCGTAGGTGGTAAGCCCCTTCTTCTCGTTGCGCGCGCCACTGACCCATGCGGCAGGAAGCAGCCCGGTGTTCTCGTCGCGGTCAGCCTGAAAGCACCGCCCCACCACCCCGTCCGGACCGAATGCCACGACAAACTTCGCGTCGTCGGGCCCCATCACCCCTTCGGCCTCCTTCGGCAGTTTCCCGCTGCCGTCACCGCGCACGTCGATACCGATCTCGATCCCGTCGGCGGCATACAACTGGAAGCTGTCGGGGGCAGGGATATGCAACCTGTCGCTGATCTCGAACGTGAGCAGGAGTGCCTTGTCCGTAACCGCAAGCCAACCCTTCGCTTCGAATTGCTTCGCCTTGTCCGCTACCGTGAACGCTGGTTTGCCGGCACGCCATTTCGTGTCTCCCGGCTCGATCCACTTCGCCACAACATCCGACCGCACCGCCGATGCCACAGGCACGGCCTCTATCGAGATCCCCATCGCTGCTCCTTCCGCGCGTCCCGCTGCCAGTGCAGCGAATGCGGCGACTGTGGCCATGACAACTGTTCTGCCCGAAACCATCCTGCCCCCTTCTCTGGGTGCGGCCTGTATATATACTCCATCGGGCACACCCGTTGGAATGTGAACCAGTGACGTGCTGATGTCATCACTTGACCTATGACCAGAAGACGCTTCCCCTACACCACGAGCACTCCCGTGTGCTTTCTGGGTGGTCACCCCCGTGACCCTCGCGACCTGTTCGTGCTGTGCTGCGGCTATGACAAGTGCAGCCCCGAGTACCAGGTGGACCGGCGCAACCACCGCCTGTTCGTCATGGAGTACGTGCTTCGCGGCGAGGGCGAATTCGCCGCGGGGGGCAAGCGTTGGCGGCTCCACGGCGGCATGGTGTTCTACTACGGTCCGGGCACACCGCACTCCTACCGCACCGACCCGTCAAACCCGATGGAGAAAGTGTGGGTGGTGTACTCGGGCTCGGAGGCGGAGAAGGTAACTGCGGCGATATCGGGCCTGCCCTTCGGAGCGCACCGCCTTGAGAGCCCGGCCCAGGTGTTCACGCTGATGGATGCGATCTGCACGGAAATCATCAATAAGTCATTTAATTCACAGCAGATATGTGACTGTCTCTTGCGTGCGTTGCTGGCCTCTATCGCCCAGCTACGGCTCCAGGAACCCTCGAAACGCACTGAACCACTCCAGGCATACCACCGCTGCAAAAGCCACATGGATACTCATTTCAGCAATATGCGTTCTCCGTTCGAGGTCTGCGCCGATCTGCATGTGAGTCCTTCATACCTGTGTCGGTTGTTCAAGCGGTTCTCCACCAGCTCACCCGCTGGGTATCTCAGCGGTCTCAAGCTCGAAAGCGCGGCATACACTCTCGTGTCCAGCTCCTTGTCAATCAAGGAGATAGCTGCATCTCTCGGGTTCAGTGACCAGTACAATTTCTCACGCGCGTTCCGCCGTCGCTTCGGCGTGTCCCCCACTGCGTACCGACAACCGCCGCTGATCGCGGAAGCCAGCCAGTCCTGACGTACGATTTTCGCGTAGCACTGCGTTTTTTCAATCAATTAGCGCTGTAACTGCTTGACTTTTATCAGAAAACAATTGACGAATTCTACGGCGTCAATTAGTTTCCTACCCATTATATAGTGCGGTCCCCCGGCCGCCGTGATCCACCCACAGGGGAGGAGTCATCACTTTGAAGCGCTTCAACACGTTGTTCAGCAAGCCTCGTTCTTCGT
>CAZJJT010000124.1:0-2090 GCA_964546395.1 uncultured Fibrobacterota bacterium | reverse complement strand
GTTCCGTCCATGGGTAGTCTGGCACTGGAACCAGAACACGCCACGTGCACTGGTCGAGAAGCAGTTGGCTGGTCTGGCCGAGACAGATATCGGCGGCATTGCGGTGGTCCCGGGGCGTGACATGCGGCCTGCCCTGCTGTCGGATGAGTTCCTCAAGTCGCTGGAGCTGGTGCTGTCGGCTGCGCACACGAAGGGGATCGGTGTGCGCCTGGTGTGCGACCTGGGCTATCCGTGGACCACGGGTATCGAGCAGGCGATGTGGCGCAGCAAGTCCCTGCGGGGCATGCGACTGGCGGTCGAACACACCGAACGGGTTGCCGACAAGGGGCACGTCTCACATGCGATCGAGAGTCCCGCCACGGCCATGGTGCTTGCGGCCAAACTCCATGACGGCAAGGTGATGTCGCTGAGTGAAGTGAAGACAGTGTCGGTGGTGAAGGGTGTACTGAACTGGACCGCACCGGCGGGAGAGTGGCTGGTACTCACCCTGCGCAAGCGCTACGAAACCGACCCCTCGGGGGCCCATCTGCCCAACGTGTTCAGCGCCGAGTGCGGCACGGTGTATGCCAACACGGTTCTGCGACCGATTCGCGAGCGGTTCTCGCGCTACATGTCGGGAACATTCAAGGGCATAGTGCTGGAGATGCCGCCAGTGATGCCGCAGGAGAACTCGATTCCGTGGGATAATGATCTGGTGGTGAAGTACCGTTCGAGGTTCAAGAAGGAGCTGGTGAACGTGCTTCCGCTGCTGTTCCACGATATTGACGATGGGCTGGCCAAGCACCGCGCGCACGCCCTCGCCTACCTCCGCGATTCGATGTACGAGCGGTTCTGCGCCACCACCGAGAGCTGGCTGCGCAAGCACCACCTGAATCAGTGGGTCCTCTGCTCGGAGCGCAACCCGGCGGTGCCCGCCGGGGCGCTTCGCGGGTTCCTCACCCCTTCGAGCGATGCTGTCGGCGGCACGGGCATACAGTGCCAGGAAGGACAGGAAGAGGACTACGCGCTGGTCCGGGCGATGTCTTCGGCCAACGACGTTGAGCACCGGCGGGAGACCATCGCGGTTGTCGGGCGAAGCGTTGCACGCACGGCGTCTTCCCTGCAGGTGCTTCGCAGCGAGATAGACATCGCCCTTGCCAACGGCGCCTCGCAGGTGCTAATCGACGGGTTCTACAGCACGATTGACCAGCGCGCCAGCGGCAAAGCCGGCAACGGCCCGTTCTGGTATTCTTCAGACTGGGCCGGCATGAAACTGCTGTGCCGGACAGCCGGGGCGACCCGTGCGTGCCTCGACAAGCTGCAGGTAGCACCGGCAGTTGCGGTGCTGATGCCCTCGGTGTCGGTGCTTGCCGACTACCGCGTGGGGCATGATGATGCGGTGCGGCGGGCGTTGGTGGTAACGCGCCGAGTCGCGCAGACCCTCCGCGAGCGCAACATCGAGTACGACATCCTTTCCGAGGAATTCCTCCTCGGCTGCAGCATCCGTCAGAACGGCGAATTCGGTACGGCCGACCGAGTGCGCAAGGGCAACTACCAGGTGCTGGTGGTGCCGTATGCGCGGCTGATATCCAAGAGTCTGCTGGTGTTCATCGAGAAGCTCGCCCTGCGCAAGGGCACGGTGGTACTGCTCGACGAAGCGCCACAGGGGGACCTGGACGGCGGGAGCGGTCGCGTGTTCACCGAGCGGATGGAGAAACTCCTCGAACTGCGCAAGGGACACATTCACGTGATACCCGCACGCGACCTCACGAACGTGCTGGGCGACGTGCAGTGCGGTATCGAGACACTGGTGAACGGTGAGCACTGCCCCGATATCCACGTGCGGCGCTTCTCGGGCGAGGGCATGGACGTGTACGTGATGCGCAACGCCGCGGCGACCACCGACAACTACGTCTCTATCAGCGTTCCCTCACGCCGCTACGTGAACATCGTGCAGTGCGACCGCGAAGAGATTCACACGCACCCGCATGTCCAGACCGCTTCGGGGCGTGCGTCGTTCGGACTGATGTTCTCGCCGCAGCAAACCCATGTGGTGGTGGTGTCGGGCGCGAAGATGCCGTCGGCCAAGATGTCGAAGGAGAGCAGACGGC
>CAZJJT010000123.1:0-10278 GCA_964546395.1 uncultured Fibrobacterota bacterium | reverse complement strand
ACTTCGACATTGTGGAGTATATCGACAATGACACGCGCGCCCGCGACCTGGTTGCGCACGGCATGACTCGCGCCCCGTTGCTGCGGCCCGAAGGCTGGTACAGCACGTACGAAGGCGACTGTCGGCCGGTGGGACAACAGAAACACCCGGTACAGCTCAACCCGATTGCGATCACGCCGATGCCCGAGCTGGTGGAACGCGACCCGGCGGTAGAGGCGGCATGGCGGAACCGGTACGAGATCACGACGCAGGCGAAGAAGCCTTTCACTGCCGGCTGGACCCTGGGTGAATTCGCCCTGGCGTCCGCACGCATGCGCTCACCGGGCGATCTCGAGAAGGATCTCCGGTCGGTGCAGCCCTGCCGCGGCGCCGACCCGCGCTGGATCCAGTTCTACGAGTCGAGTTTCTGGGAAGGGTGGCATCTGTCCAAGGCGTACTACTTCCCGATGATGGGGTTTTACCTGCAGGCGTTCACCGACTGCCTCGTGCAGGACTGGCGCGGATACATCGACCTGTTCCCGTGCCTGCTGCCTTCATGGCTGCACCGGACCGTGCGGTTCAGGGGCATTCGCGCGCGTGGCGGAGTCGTTGTCGACGGGGTGCTGCGCAGGGGCTCGTTGCGAGTGACGCTGCGGTGCCCGCGTCACCGGGCGCTTGCACTGCGCGTGTCGCTCGAAGGGGCCGAGTGCACGGTCCGCGAGGGCACGGGAGACCACACCTCGCTCCCCGTCGGCAAGACCCTGGAGTTCACTCCATCACGCTCAACGCTGGTGGTTGCCGGAACGCTCAGCGACCGCCTGCGCAGCCATGCCGGGACCCGCGTCTACGGCACGACCACTCCGGCAAACGACTCCACCCCGCCGGTGCGCACCGCCACCAGGTAGTGTCCCGCAGCACCGGGTCCGTCACGCAGAACCATACTGCTCAGTCCCGCGCTGCACCGTGCGACACCCTGCGCCACGTGCTTCCCGTCCACGCTGTACACATCAACCCGGGCCCGTCCTGGCGCTGCCTGATACCACCGCACGCTCAACCCACGGCCGCCAGGCAGTTGCCGCACTCTCACACTGTGCAGCACCCCTGCCGGTGCCGTTGCCGGCCGCACCGCAAATGCGCCCTCGAGGCGGTAGAACGCCACCGATGGCTGCCGGGCCAGGCGGACCCAGTTGCTACCCACGGGCTCGAGCGGGAGCTCTGTGCCTGAAGGAGTGAAGGCACGGGCGTTGGCCATCTGCCACGGCGTCTCGAGCAGGTTCAGCTCGACCGACTGCTGCGGCCCGATGAATGCGAGGTGTATCGATGTGGTGTCGCACCGGAGGAACACAGCACCGGTGCTTCGGACCCCATGCAGCGCGACGGCGGTTCCGTACGTGTTGACGAACAACCGGTCCGACACGCGAGCCACAGCCACGCGGTCAGTCCCCGACAACTGCCGGTACACTTCCCCGCCGGGCCCTGCAGCATGGAAGCCCTTCGGCGGCAGCGTCCGGGCGCCGTCGTCATACGCCGCCGTTGAACCGAAATTGACAGTCACGGCCCACCCGTTCCCGAACTGCGTCCGCTGTACGTCGCGCGATGTGTTCAGGAACGTGTGGCCCGTCATCGTCGCGAACCCCACACCTCGGTTCACTGCGCTCACCAGATGGTAGCTGGTCAGGAACCGCTCGAAGTTCGCCCGCCAGTAGGCCGTGTCGGGCGGCATGAACAGCGGCATTGATGCGTACAGTATGTTGAACAGGTCCTTGTCGTCCCAGTATGCCGGCACCTTTGACACTCCGTCGCCGGTGTACCACGTGGGGATGTGCACGTCGTGGTAGGCAAGCCCGTGCAGGGGCACGTGGATTGCCGGGTTCATGTTCACGGACACAAAGCCGGTGTCGGCGGCCACCGGCGTGGCCCAGTCGTAGCCGGCGTTGTCGGCGGGCGAGAAACTCATGGTGCCTTCACCGTAGTCCACCCAGGGGAACGCGAAGTCGCGCGCCTGCTCACCGCCGAGAACCAGCCCGAACTGCGTGCGCAGCGTATCGAACAGCTTCACCCGGCACCGCGCATCCGACCACCGGTTCACCGGGTGCACTGTCGACCAGCACTCCTGCAGTCCGATTGCCAGTTCGACGTCGATAAACCGGCAGTTGAGCCTTCGGTGCGTCCGTTCATCCAGGACCCGTGGCACCGCGAATCTCGCATGCGACGCCGCACACACTTCCTGCGCCTGCAGTGTGACCCCGCTGTCGAGATACGCAAGCCACCCCAGGGCGTACGACCCGTCTTCGTTCACAATCGCATCGGTGTTGTACCCGTCGTTCCAGTAGCCCGGGTAGCCCGGCGGATAGGCGTCGCAGTAGATATCGTACACACTGGTGAGAAAGCCGAGGTCGTTGAGCGTGTCCACCATCGCATCCGGCATGCCTCCGTTGACAATCGCGCGGTCGAGGCCGTACTCGATCAGCTCGCGGTAGAAACCGGCCCGAGGGCTCCAGAACCCGCTGCCGGTATTCCACCAATCCACTGCCCCTTTCAAACGCTCCGTCGCCGGCACCTGCACCGTTTTCTCGGCAAATGTCCTCACCCACCCGTGTTTCTCGGCAACGCTGCGGTACCACTTCGCCATCGCCACGTACCCCCCGCCGTCAAACGCCGCGTAGTACAGCGTGCGACTGGGTTTGCCGAATTGGTGCTTGGCCGGCTCATGCACGATATGTGGTGCGTTTGCGGTTGAACCCATGGGCGCGCTCATCTGCGCGCGCGTGAACCACGGATCCGCCGTAGCAATGGCGTAGCCCCGCTGCAGCGCGGCGTCGGTCACTCCCACCAGCGACATGTCCGATTGCCACGAGTAGAATGCGTGCCAACGGTAGCCCTGCAGGTACGAAGGCACGTTGCTCGCCGGCATGATGAGGCCTGTTCCCTTGCCAAGCACAATCTGTCCATCGTCGGCCGAGGGGATCGGTCCGGGGAACACGAAGTCGTCATCGAGCACCGAAGCCGAATCGGCATGGATCGTGATGCGCACAGCGGGGCCCTCGAGGGCCACGGCGATGTCGCAGGGCCAGCCGCCCCGCACGAATGTGCAGTGAAACACGATCGAGTCAGCAGTCGAGTCCACGGACCGCGGCTCAAACAACCCGGTTGGCTGCGTGATATGGTGACCGGTCGAAGAGAGCGCGTGCAGATCGATGACAAACGACAACGGGCTGATCACGACCTCAACCTGACTGTTGCGAAGGATGAAGGGATGAAGCACGGTTGCGGGAAGGCTGTCCACGAGCTGCAGCGAGAAGTCATCCGCGTACACATCGCAGCGGTCGTAGCCGATGAGCCGCGGGGCGATGCTCGCGGCGCTCTCGGGCACCAGGAACCGGCTGGTGTACTGGCGATAGCTGCCGGTGCTGAGCGAACAGCTGAGCTGGGCGTACGACCAGTCAGTCACCTCCGCAGCGGCGTCGCGGAGCACGAGCGACAACTGCACGTCACCGGAGGAAACGAGCGAATCGACACGCACCCACGCACTGTACGCGTAGATTCTGCCCGGCAGTACCGCCAGCGGGAAGCCTGTCTGCGGCTGGATGCTCCAGTCCTCGGTGCCGCTGTGCTGCACGCGCAGCGCGCCGGTGCCTGCGTGCACCGGCGCCGCTGCTACCAATGCCGTGGCCGCGCCGCTCTGCCGCGCCCAGATCGTGCTCCATCCGTTCAAGCCATCCTCGAAACCTGGATTGCTGACCAGGTTCTGTGCGGCACACGTCGCAGCCAGGGCGATACCCCCGAGCACAGCTCGTTTCCCTATCGTGTTCAGCACCTGCCCCCCTTCCCGCACAGTGACAGGAACAACTCCTCGTAGCGCTCCACCGTCCGCTCGATGGAGAACTCCTCCAGCGCGCTCACCCGTGCGCGTTCCACCATGCGTGCTGTCGCCGGGCGATCGTGCCGCACCTGCGAAATGCACGCGGCCAGTCGCGGCACGTCACGGTCATCAAACAACAGTCCGTTCTCACCGTCGCGAATCAGCTCGGGTGTGCCACCCGCGGCTGTGGAGACTACCGGCACCCCCAGCGCCATTGCTTCCAGCAGCGACTGCGACAGCCCCTCCATCGTTGAGGGAAGCACCATCACCGAGAACAGCGGATAGCAGTTGAGTGCCTCCGCCGGGTCAACCGTCCCGCAGAACGTCACCACGTGCTTCCCCGCGACTCTGTCCGTCAGCTCCCGCAGCTGCGCGTCCGCCTCGATGCCCACGAACAGTACCCGCACCGGATCCTCCAGCAGCGCCAGCGCCTGCAGCAGCTGCTCCTGCTTCTTGCGCCGCGACACGCACCCCACCACGAATTCTCCGTCGCGTATCTCGTACCGCTCGCGCAGTCGTGTGCTCACCGCTGCATCCACCCTGTCGTACTTCTCGCGCGGCGTACCGTTGTGTATCACCACGATGTGGCCGGCGGGGATATGGCGCTTCACAAGCGCCCCCTTGACACCTTCACTCACCGCCACCATCTTCCGGGTCATCTTCGTGTAGAACGCTGCCTGCAACCGCCCCCCGGCCGAGAGCGGCATCTGGCGCCTGGTGTGCACGCACGCGACGGGAAGGCGGTAGATGATCTGCGCGAACGCCATGCAGTACCTGTCGTACGAGCCTTGCGGGTTCACCAGTTCAATCGCGTGTGTCTTCACGATGTCACGCAATGCGCGCATCGTGGAGCGGTCGAACCTGCCGGCGAACGCGAGGCCGTGCACGCGCACGGCTGTGCCCGAGAGAAGTGACTCCAGGAGCGTCCCCGGCCGGCACGCCACATGCACTTCGTGGCCCCGTGAAGCGAGGCCACGCGCCAGGTACGCCGTCGACATCGTCGACCCCGCCACGTGTCCTTCATGGGTCAGCAGAAGTATGCGCATCGTGGCTCCCGGTCTTCGGGAAAGGCGCCGCGTTCAGAAGGAATAGCCGAACTGTTCGATACTCCTGGCGAACCGCCGTGCCACCAGTTCCCGCGTCTGGGGAGTATAGTATGAGCGGTAGTCGTCGTGGCGGGAGCGGTTGACATGCGGGATTGGGGGAAGCGACACACCGCATTGTTCACAGATCAGGCGCCAGTCCTCCTCGATTCGCTCCACCCGTCCCACGAACCGCACCAACTGCGTTCCCTGCCAGTCTTCGAACCAGTCGCACAGCTCGCCCGGGCGCTCGTTTATCCGCCCGCGCCCGACAGGCGACCGGATGAACTCCTCGAACCCGTCCATGCCCGCTACCTTCCTGGCCAGTCGGCGGTGGTAGCGGATCCCGGGTGCCTTCTGGAGCCACCAGTGATAGCTGGAGACCATGAGGTCCCAGGGGTTACGCACGAACGCAAACGAGAAGTACTGCTCCCATCGTGCAGCCCCGATCAGCCCACGCACCTCCACCGCCTTCGCGTGCTTGGCGATCCTGGGTGAACGCTCGGCGGCGGGGCCGCGTACCGATGCCATGCTCTGGGTGACACTGTTGCCGGCAGTCTTGGGGATATGTACGAAGACGAGCCGGTGCTCGTGGTCGATGCGCGGATTGTCCCAGGTACGACGCAACTGGTAGCCCAGCGCGATCTTGAGCGCAAGCCTCCACCGCTCCGCGATACGGCTCGCCTTCATGGTGTGTCCTGCACACGCCGCCTACAGGGGATCGACACCGACCAGGGCCTGGTCCTTGGTTACCGCCGTACCGTCAGCCATCAGTATCGCCACGATACGGCAGTCCTTCTCGGCCGTGATCTCGTTAAACAGCTTCATGGCTTCAACCACACACACCTTCTGTCCGGCTTTCACCGTATCGCCCACCTGTACCAGCGGGGGCTTGCCCGGCCCCGACGAAACGTAGAACGTGCCGCCAAGCGGTGCGTTGACTGTCTCCTTGTAGTCCACCGCAGGTGCCACGGGTTCGCTTGCCGGCGGCTCTTCCGCCACCGGGACGGCCGGATCCGTTCCGGCACTCGCTTCCGCCGTCGCCGCCGCAGCCGGCTCGGCAAGCACCGCACCGGTGGCCACCGACAGGCTGCCGCCCCCGCCCGAGCGCAGCACCATGCTGAAATCGCCTTTGCGGACCACCAGCTCGTCGATCTTCGCCCCGCCCACCTGCGCCAGCATCTGGCTCAGCCCGCGATAGTCCTCGGCGTTGATCATCTGCGCCGGTTTGGCCGCCGCCTTCGATACGGGGGCGGTCACCGGCCCGCTCACCGCGGCAGCTCGGTTCTCGTTCTGCAGTTCCACGTCGGCGGGAATCGGCGCCCGCTGCTCCGGCGGGGTCTTGCGCCACTTGAAGTAGTCGATGGCGACCTCGGGCAGCAGGCAGTAGGATATGATGTCCTCTTCGTGTTCCACCAGGTCGTGGTCGAGACCCTCGGTCGCCTTGGGCAGCATGGGCTCGATGCGGTCCGCGGGACGGCTCGTCACCGGCTTCTCGTCACCGAGGATCTGCGCGACAAACTTCGGGTCGAGGGGCGCCGGCGACCGTCCGTACAGTCCCCGGCAGTAGTCCTTCACTTCGTTGGGCACCATCTTGTAGCGTCCGCCCGAAATCACATTCATCACCGCCATTGTGCCCACAATCTGGCTGGTAGGCGTCACCAGTGGCGGGTAGCCCAGGTCTCTGCGCACAGCCGACACTTCGTGCAGCACTTCCGGCAGCTTGTCCAGCGCTCCTTGCTTGTCGAGCTGTGAGCGGAAGTTCGAGATCATGCCGCCCGGAATCTGGTGGATCAGCACGCCGGGGTCGATGGCCTGCGTGGGTGCACTGCCCTGCCGGCGTTTCGGGGCAAGCTCATCGAAATACTTCGCCACCTTCGCGAGCGCCTCGAAGTCGAGCTGCGCCGAGTAGTTCGTCTCGCTGAATATCGTGGCAACCGTCTCAACCGGCGGTTGCGAACTGAAATTGCTCATCGACGATATCGCACAGTCAATTGCGCCGGCGCCCGCCCGCACACCTTCCACGTACGTGGCTACCGCCATCCCGCTCGTCGCGTGGCAGTGCAGCTGTATCGGCACCTTCACCTCCGCAACCAGTGCGCTCACCAGTTTCTCGGCCATGATCGGGCTGAGAATCCCGGCCATGTCCTTGATACAGATGGAGTCGACCCCGGCCGCAACCTGCTCGCGCGCATGCTCGACGTACTTCTCGACCGTGTGCACCGGCGAGATCGTGTAGCACAGGGTGCCCTGCGCATGCCCCCCGTGCCGCTTGACCGCCCTGACAGCCGATTCCAGGTTGCGCACGTCGTTGAGCGCGTCGAAGCACCGGAAGATGTCGATACCGTTCTCGCAGGCGAGCGCCACGAACTTGTCCACGACATCGTCGGCGTAGTTGCGGTAGCCCACCAGGTTCTGTCCTCGCAGCAGCATCTGCAACGGCGTATTCTTCGCTCTCGCCTTCACCTGCCGCAGGCGTTCCCAGGGGTTCTCGCGCAGGAACCGCATGCACACGTCGAACGTCGCGCCGCCCCATACCTCGAGCGAATAGTACCCCACCGCATCTATCGTGTCGATAATCCGCAGGATATCGTCGGTGCGCATCCGCGTGGCCCACAGCGACTGGTGCGCGTCGCGCAGGGTCGTGTCGGTGATACGCAGCGGTATCGCGTGGAGTGCGTTCTCATCGCTGCTGTGCACTGTCTGCGGCTTCTTCGCCCTCGCCGTCCTGGTTGCCATATCGCTTACACTCCCGGTTGCCTGGTGAACACACCCATCTTCGAGTACTTCTCGAATCGTCGACCAAGCAGCTTGGCCGGCGACTGCCCGTCAAGCCGTTTGAGATGCTTCAGAATCGCCTTTCTCACCACTGTCGCCGTTTCCTCGGGCGCCGCGTGCGCACCACCCAACGGCTCTTCGACTATCTCGTCGACAATGCCAAGCTCCTTGAGTGACTGGGCCGTGATGCGCAGGCTCTCGGCAGCCTGGGAAGCATACGCGGCGTCCCGCCACAGTATTGCCGCACACCCCTCCGGCGGAATCACCGAGTAGATCGCATTCGACAGCATCAGCAGTGAGTCGCACACGGCGATCCCGATCGCTCCCCCGCTGCCTCCCTCACCGATAACCACCGACACGATCGGCACTTCGAGCCGCGCCATCTCCGCGAGGTTGCGCGCGATCGCCTCAGCCTGACCCCGCTCCTCCGCCTCCCGGCCCGGGTACGCCGCGGGCGTATCCACCAGGGTCACGACCGGCAGTTCGTACTGCTGGGCAAGGTGCATGAGGCGCAGCGCCTTGCGGTACCCCTCCGGGTTCGACATGGCGAAGTTGCGTTCGATGTTCTCCTCCACCGAGCGGCCCTTGTTCTGCCCGATGAGCATCACGCGCGTCTTGCCGACCGTTGCGAAGCCGCCTACTATCGCGCGGTCATCGCCGTACAGACGGTCGCCGTGCAGCTCAAAGAAGTCGGTGAACACCAGCCTGATGTAGTCCTGCAGGACCGGCCGGTGCGGGTGACGGGCGACCTGGACCACCTGCCACGGGCTCAGCGACGCATATACTTCACGCTTGCGCTCCTGGCAGCGCTGCTCCAGCTCCGCAAGCTGTGAGCCGAAGTCGCCCTCGTTCTCGTCGGCGACCCTCTTCAGCCGCTCGATCATCTTCTCGATCTCGGCTATCGGTTTCTCGAAATCAAGGACGGTGTCCATGGTCAATCCTCGCTTCAGGATTCTCGGTGCCTGCTTCTCTAGTCCCGGTATGCATAGTGCAGAACCCGTGCCAGCGACTGCCGCATCTCGCTTCGCGGCACGATCGCGTCCAGGAACCCGTGCTTCAGCAGAAACTCCGCGGTCTGGAAATCATCCGGCAGCTTCTGCTTGATCGTCTGCTCAATCACCCGCCGCCCGGCGAACCCGATGCGCGCGCCCGGCTCCGCGAGGTTGATGTCGCCCACCATTGCGTACGAGGCCGAGACGCCGCCGTACGTCGGGTCGGTCATCACGGAGATGTACGGGAGCTTGCGCGAGCGCAGCCGCGCGACCCCCGCGCAGGTCTTCGCCATCTGCATCAGCGACAGTATCCCTTCCTCCATGCGCGCACCGCCCGAGGCCGAGAATATCACCAGCGGCATGCGCCGGTCGTAGGCGTAGTTGGTGGCGAGGAGAATCTTCTCGCCGGTCCCCGAGCTGAGACTGCCCCCGAAGAACCGGAAATCCATCACCCCCACCGACACGGGTACTCCGTCGATTGTGCCGGTGCCGGTCACGATCGACTCGTTCAGACGGGTGTCCTCACGGGTCTTCTTCACCTTGTCGCTGTAGCTGCCGTAACCGCAGACGAAGCTGAGGGGGTTGCCGGGTGAGATCGTCCCGTTGAGTTCCTTGAACGTGCCGCTGTCGAGCGTGACGCCGATGCGCTCGAACGCGGTGAGCGGCCCGTGATAGCCACACTTGGGACACACGCTCAGACTGTAGTGCCAGTCCTCCTTGTAGACGTGTGCCTTGCACGCCTTGCAGCGTACCCAGATGTCATCCCTGATCGGTTTCGGCGGATTCGACTTCGAAAACCAGCCCATGCGCTCAGTCCGTTGGATGAAAGGTGAGACTGCGCCGGCGGGACCGCGGTCCGCCGGTACCACACGCGCGGCGGGGCGCCGGGGACACCCCGGCCCCCCCCAACCCCAACCCAAAGCGCGACGTCAGCATCGGGAGCTGCTCCGCCAGACGGGCAGGGAGCCTGCTGCCGAACTGCACAAAGTGCTTCTCGATATCCGGAAGCTCCTTGCGCCAGGCGTCGGCATCCACTCTCATCAGTTCCGCCATGTCCTCGGCCGGGATATCCAGACCGTCGATGTCCAGCTGGCCCTCCTGGGGAACGAGGCCGATTGGCGTCTGCTTCGCCCCCACCGTGCCTTCCACCCGCTCGCACATCCATTTCAGCACACGACAGTTGTCACCGAACCCCGGCCACAGCCACTTGCCTTCGGGGTTCTTGCGGAACCAGTTGACATAGAAGATCCGCGGGGCCTTCGTTCCCAGCTTCTCGCCCATGCTCAGCCAGTGCCCGAAGTACTCGCCCATGTTGTAGCCGCAGAACGGCTTCATGGCGAACGGGTCGCGCCGGAGGTTGCCGACCGCGCCGATGTTGGCCGCGGTGGTTTCGGAGGCGGCAGTGGAGCCCATGAACACACCGTGGTCCCAGTCCATCGCCTCGTGCACCAGCGGGACCACGCTCGCGCGCCGTCCACCGAACACAAAGATGTCGATCGGCACACCTTCGGGCTTCTCCCAGTCCGGGCAGATCACGGGGCACTGACTGGCCGGAGCGGTAAACCGCGCATTCGGGTGCGCACCC
>CAZJJT010000122.1:4454-10290 GCA_964546395.1 uncultured Fibrobacterota bacterium | reverse complement strand
TCCCAGAACCGCATTGGTCGGCTCATCGAGCAGCACTTCTTCAAGCCGTTCGATCTGTATGTCGGGCGTCAGGTGATCGGCTGGGGCACCGGCTACGCGTGGAACCCCACCGATGTCTGGAATGTCAAGAATCCGGCTGACCCGAAGGCCCCGAAGGTCGGGGTGAACGCGCTTCGCCTCGAAGTGCCGTTCGGGGCAGCCAGCGGTCTTTCCGTTGTTGTCTCGCCCGGTTCGGATGTCGACCATACGAGCGGGGGGTTCCGGGTGAAAGCGCATGCGGATCGGTTCGATCTTTCGGTATCCGGGATTCGGCTCATGACCGACGATTTTGCGCTGCTCGGGCTGCCGTCCAACCTGATCGCGGGCGCAGACGTGGCCGGAGAGTTCGGCGATATCGGTGTCTGGGGCGAGTGCGCGGTGGTCAACCCGGTACATATCGGCGGTGACTACACGGAGTTCGACTCGTTGTATGTCCAGGCCGACCTGGGGCTCGATTACATGTTCGACAACGGACTGCATGTTATGGGCGAGTACTACTTCAACGGCCTGGGCCGCCGCGATCCGGACAACTACGGGCTGTTGGATCTGGTCCGGTTGATGGGTGGCCAGAGCACGGGGCTCGGTCAGCACTACGGCATGCTCGGGGCGGACATCACGTTCCTCGACAACTGGGCCGCGTCGCTGGTCGGCCTGGGAAACTTCACCGACATGTCGTTTCTCGTGCTGCCGTCGCTGGAGTACGACTTCCGCGGCAGTATCGGTGTGAAACTTGCCGGGAACGTGGCCCTGGGCGACCACAGGAAATCGGAGTACGGCGGCTTGCACCACGGCGTTGCGCTTACCGTGACCGGGTGGTTCTGAGCACCGGGCGAGCTACGCCCCGGCCTCATCGAAACTCTTCCTCAGTCGTTTCTCTGACACGGGGAACCTGGTTCCCACCGCCTGTTGCGCGAAGAGCGATATTGCGTACTCCTCGAGCGCCTCCCGCAGTTGCTCCAGTACCGTCGCTGCCAGCCCCGCACCGCTCGCCCGTGCGAGCTGTTGCTCCCACACTGCCAGCTGCTCACGCCGCTGTCCGTACTTGCCCGGGTCGTCGTGGGCGTTGTCGATGCGACGGCAGAACGCCCGGAGGTAGCGCGGGTACTGCTCCAGCCTGCTGAGCGCGCACTCACCCCGCACAACGTCCCTGAGGTACCGCCCCAGGTCGTCTTCGAGTTGCGCCCGGCGGGCGACGGCAGGTCCCAGTGCGTTGCCCAGCCGCGTGCGTATCAGGGCGTGTGCCTCCGCATACCCGGCCATGGACTCCGAGAACAACGCTGTCAGCCGATGACCGGCGCCGCGCAGCTGCGTTCGCTTGGCGGCAGCTTCCTGCTCGAATGCCTCCCTGGCGCGCACGTGCGGCTCGGCGGGCGCCAGGTAATGCATCTTGAGCATGTGGCACAGCTGTTCGCGCAGCGCCGCCCGCTTCGCCACCGGCGCGCACACCAGCGCCGCATGCTCTTCCACCACCGTGTCGCGTTCCTCCCAGGCGAGGTCCGAGGCGAGTGCGAGCCCGAACAACGCCTGGAGGCCGCGTTCGTGCGTCACACGCGCTTCCTCCGCCGAAGAGCACACGACCACGGACACCGTCTCGCCGTCTTCACGGAGCGCCGGGAACCCGAACAACGGCATCGCCGAACCGCTGGTGCGGCTTTCTACCCGCTCGGGCAGTTCGTCCATTTCCCACGAGGTAAGTCCCGAACGCTGGATCGAGGCGAAGGCGACGTGCGTCTCGGTGTCGGGCGCGTCGCCCGCACCGCCGAACGAGGGTAGCGAGGGACGCTCGGGAGGCACGAACGAGTACAGCGGCTGGCCTTCCTCGTCGAGGATGCGTACCCGGACCCAGGCGTGCAGCTCCGGTTCGTAGGTGTCGAACGCCTCGGCCGGGAGTACCGCCCGGAACAGCGCTGAGCCCACACGCCGTACCTCCTGAGCAAACGGCGCGTCGCTCCACGTCAGGCTGTCGGCAATGCGCTTCGCCGATTCCGGCAGCGGCACGAAGTGCCGTCGCAGACTGCGCGGGAGGTGGTTCAGCAGCGACTGAACGCGGCGGGGCCACAGCGAGGGCAATGCCCACTCGAACGCGGTCGTGTGAATCGCGCCAAGGTCGGCTTCCGGTACGCTCACGCAGATCCCGTCATCCTCGGCCCCCGGCTCGAATCGGTACGCCAGCGGATAGCGCTTCCCGCCGATCTCCAGCCGGTCGGGGAGCTGCATCGGCGGAGGGGCCTCGACGGTGAGCAGGTCCGACAGCGTCATGTGCAGGAACCCATCCCCGTGGTGCGTCCTGATCGCCCGGTTGAGATCGTGCACCGACGTCACTTCGGGTATCCGTTCAGTGTAGAACTTCGCCACGGCGTCGTCTCCGAGGTACAGCGAGCGCGTACGCAGCTTGGACTCCATCTGCTCCACCTGTCGGCGGAGGCGCAGATTGTGGCCAAGGAACCGCTGGTGCGTGTGCAGGGCCCCGCCAACCAGCGCGTCCATCACGAACACCGTGTGCGCGTCAGCGGGGTTCACCCGCCCGTAGGCCACCTCTCTGCCACGAACAACCGGCAGACCGTGGAATGTCACCTGCTCCAAGGCGCGGACAGTGCCCGAATCGGGGTCGAAGTGCGGTGCGGCGTAACTGCGGCGACACAGCTCCGGCGCGAGTTGTTCCACCCACTCGGGCTGGATCACCGCCACGGTGCGGCAGTACACGCGCGTGGTTTCCACTATCTCGTGGCACATGATCCACGGGTGGCCGGCGCGGAACAGCGAGGAGCCCGGGAAAATGAACACGCCACGGTCGCGGGTGGCACGGTATTCGCCTTTGTCAACGTGCATCGCCACGTTGTGCAGCAGTCCCGACAGGAGGCTGCGGTGGATTGCGTCGTAGTCGGCTGCCCGTGCGTGTTCCCGTCTGTGGTGCGAGCGGCGGCTGAGTTCGTCTATCTGCCGGTGCACGTCGTGCCACTCGCGCATGCGGTTGAACGACAGGAAATGCTCGCGGCAGAACCGCCGCATCCGATTCTGCGTGCGCAGCGTCTCCCACTGCCCCTGGTAGGTGTCCCAGAGCTTCAGATAGGTGAGAAAATCCGACATGGGATCGGCAAACCGCTTCTGTGCCGCATCGGCTTCCGCGCGTTTCTCGGTGGGTCGCTCGCGCGGGTCAACCACCGATAGTCCCGCCGCAATCACCTTGACCTCGCGCAAGGCACCTTCTTCGGCGGCCCGCAGTATCATGCGGGCAATCGGCGGGTCGAGGGGCAGCTGCGCCATCCGCCGTCCCAGCGGCGTCAGTTCGCGCTCGCGACTCAACGCGCCCAGTTCGGCCAGCAGCGCGTAGGCGTCATTGACCGCCCGGCGCTCGGGCGGCTGGACAAAGGGGAATTCCTCGACTGCTCCCAACCCCATGTAGTGCATCTGCAGGACCGCGTTGGCCAGGTTGGTGCGGCGAATCTCGGGGGTGGTGAATGCGTCGCGGGCCTCGAAGTCCTCCGTGCTGTACAGCCGCACACAGGTCCCGTCGCGCACCCGCCCGCAGCGGCCGCTGCGCTGGTTGGCGCTGGCCTGGCTGATCGGCTCGACCGGCATGCGGCTGGTACGCTGTTGGGGAACATAGCGCACCGTACGCGCGAGGCCGGTATCCACCACAAACCTGATATTCGGGACCGTAATCGAGGTTTCGGCGATGTTGGTGGCGACCACGACCTTGCGGCCGCCGCGCGTGTCGAAGATGCGGTTCTGCTGGCCCGACGGCATTCGTCCGTACAGCGGCATGATTCGCGGACCGCCGTGCAGCGAGCGCCCGGAGAGCATCTCGACTGTTTCGGTGATATCTGCCTGCGTCGGCATGAACACCAGTACGTCGCCGCTGTCGGATGCTGCCAGCAGCTCTTCCACCGATCGCACCGCCGCCTCGATATAGTGAGCGCCGATGCCGTCCTCGTCCAGTTCCAGCGGCTCGTACAGCACTTCCACCGGGTACATCCGCCCCGACACCTCGATAATCGGCGCGTTGCCGAACGCCTGCGAGAACAGCGTCGTGTCGATGGTGGCCGATGACACGATCAGCGTGAGGTCACGTCGCCGCTTCAGCAACCGCCGCAGGTAGCCCAGCAGAAAGTCGATGTTCAGACTTCGCTCGTGCGCTTCATCGATGATAATCGTGTCGAACCGTCGCAGGTCACGGTCGTGCTGGATGTCGCTCAGCAGCATGCCGTCGGTCATGAACGTGACCTTCGTCTTGTCCGAGACGTTCTGATCGAAGCGGACCCGGTGGCCAACCGTGCTCCCGGGGGCCACCTCGAGTTGACGGGCGACATGGCGGGCAATGGAGGTCGCGGCGATGCGGCGGGGCTGGGTGCAGGCGATCCCACGGGTGCCGCGGCCCGCCCCCAGGCAGATCAGCGGCAGTTGGGTAGTCTTCCCCGACCCGGTTTCACCAGCCACGACAAGCACCTGGTGATGGCGGAGGGCATCGGCTATTTCGTCCGCGCGCTGGTAGATTGGCAGGCGTGTGTCGAGGCGCATGGTCAGGGAAGTTACTAGGGGGGGCGGTCGTCTCGCCACCGGTGTCACTGCCGGGCCCGCGCAGCACATACATGTGCTATTTTGGACTACTGTGGTTCTACCAGCCGCGGGGATGCATGATCACGATAGATGCCGAGGGCGGAATCAGCCCCGACAACGAGAGTATCAAGAAATTCCTCAAGCGCCATGCGGGGCGCTACCGGGTGATGAGCACGGTGCCGCGCCTGCTGGTCCTTCAGCGGCTCGAGCAGGACGGCAAAGGGGTGCCGCGGACGCTCATGAACGGGTCGATCGAGCGGCCCGGCTGGCTGATTGAGATCATCAACTTCATCACCAACTCCCGTCTCTCGGGCGATCTGGTGACCGTCAGCAAGGGCGTGCAGCGCGAGCTGATATTCGAGAAGGGCGCGATGCGGGTGGCGTTCTCCACTGCGCGCAGCGATCTTCTCGGGGAGTTCATCCTGCGCGAGGGCATTCTCAGCAAGGAGCAGTTGGTCCGCTCAAGCAGCAGACCTCCGACAAGCGGCTTGGCCAGGTGTTGGTGGACCTGGGGTTGCTGAGCGGTGCGGAAGTGTACCAGGTGCTGGAGCGCAAGACCCAGGGCATCTTCTACGATACCATCGCCATCGGCGAGGGCTTGTACTACTTCATCACCAATTTCGGCCAGATCAAGCTCCCGGCTTCCATGTACATGGACACGCAGGCGCTGCTGATGGAGGGAGTCAAGCGGATCGACGACCTGGAGTTCTACAATCAGACGATTCCGCGGCTCACCGACCGTCTGGCGGCGGCGCCGGGGCCGCTTGACGGCTACTCGGACAAGGAACGAGCGTTTCTGAGCGCGATTGACGGGCACTTGACGTTGGCCGATATCGATGCGCACATGCACCTGGGCGTCGACGAGATGATGGAGTTGACACAGCGCTTCGCGGGCAAGGATCTTATCAAGCTGGTGTCGGCGCGCGAGATGGAGGCGCAGACGCTGCAGGCGATTGTGGGCAGCTACAACGGTGCGCTTGACATGGTGTACGCTGCGGTGGGCGATATCGCGGGGGGGGGTGAGGCGTTGACCAAGGCCGGGCGGGAGTTCATCGTCAACGGCACGCACAACAACCGTACCCTGAGCCGCCTGGCGCCGCTGGACACCGGGAGGCTCGACATGACGAATCTGCAGGGAATCTATCGCGAGTCGAAGGAGCGTGACCGGGTGAAACTGATTGTCATGGTGCTCACCCAGTACATCTCGTTTGTCCTGTTCAACGCCATGGAGCGTCTGCCG
>CAZJJT010000122.1:0-4444 GCA_964546395.1 uncultured Fibrobacterota bacterium | reverse complement strand
CCGGCTGAACGAAGCGCTCAGCGAGATATTCGCGTCCAACCTCTAGGGCTGCCATGATTACTATCGATCGCAACGGAATGCTGAACGGGGGTGACGAAGCCGACCGGCTCGCGCTGACCCCCTGCGCCGGTTCGTGGAACGTGGGCGCCGCGGCGCCGGGCGTGGTGGTGCTGCTGCGGGCGGACGGCAAGGCTATCCCGCTCATGGCCGGTGTGCTGACACGGAACGGGTGGGTCGTCGACATTATTGCGCAGGTGGGTACCTCGCGCCTTTCGGGAGTGCTCACCACCGAATCGGGCGCGGTCCGGCGCGAGCTGTACTTCGAGCACGGCGCCCTTCGCATGGCCGCTTCCACCGCGCAGTCCGACCTTCTGGGCGAGTTCCTCGTGAGCGAAGGCGCGATAACGCGCGACCAGCTCGACGCGGCGCTGAAGGCGAGCGGGGGGGGGAAAAAACTGGGTGAGATCCTGGGATCGATGGGTGTGCTGAGCGGCCCGGACGTGTACTGGCTGCTGCTGCGCAAGATAGAGAAAGTGTTCCGCGACGTGCTGGCGCTGCGCAGCGGCACGTTCAGCTTCCAGACCGGGATCGATCTCACCAAGCTTCCTGCATCGCTGTTCCTCGACACGCAGGCCCTCCTGCTCGAGGGAGTGCGCCAGATCGACGAGCTCGAGCACTTCCGTCACACGATCCCGGTGCTCAGCGCCTCGGCCCGCCAGACACCTGCGCTGTTGCGTACCTGCAGCGATCCGGAGCGCCGGTTCGTGGAGTGTGTGAACGGATCGGTCACGGTCGCCGTTATCGAACAGCAGCTCCAGGTGGGGCTGCATGAAGCCGCGCGGGCGCTCAACGGGCTGGTCTCCAAGGGCATTGTAGAAACCATGGCCACCGAGGACATCGAGGACCGTGCGGTACGTGCCATCAGCGAGGGCTTCAACAACGCGCTGGCCTGCATGTACCAGACCGCGAGCCAGTGGGGGTTCGTGGAAGAGCTTATCGGGCGGGCGCGTGAGTTCCCCCGGCAGGGCAAGCACGGCAACCGCACTATGGCGCGTGTGTCGCTGCGGACCGACGGGCTACTCGATGAGCAGAACGTGCGGGAGCTGATAGACGGCTCCGATGAGCGTGACCGGGTCAAGTGCGCAATCGTGGTGCTGACCCAGTACATATCGTTCATCCTGTTCACGGCCAACGCGAAGCTCCCCCCGGAGGTACAGCAGCAACTCACCGGTGAAGCCAACGCGGCGCTGGCGGGCGTGATCATGTCGTACATGTAGCGGCACCTCAGCCGCGAACGGAGGCACACCATGCGGGCAGCCCTGCTGCAGGTCGCGCTGTTGACTGTGTTCGCCTACCAGGCACACGCCACCGATATCCACCTGACACTCGACAACGGGGCCGAACTGCTGCTGCACGATGACCTGACATGGACGTGCTCGGGGGCGCGGAATGAGCTGAACAACATGACTGTCGCGCTCGAGGACGGCAAAGAGATCCACCTCGGCGCGGACGGGAAGTGGCGGTACCTGATAGACGAAGACAGTGACGAGGCCGAGGGTCTGGCGACGCTGTACCATACGGGGAGCAGCCGGGGAACGGATGTGCGCGAGACGGTTGAGCATGCCAAGGGGCTGGCGCTCGATGGGATCAGCAGGCGGCTGCTGCGGCAGGTGATGGCGAAGGGGACACTGCTGGCCGAGGTGCGAACGTGCGTGGAAGAGATGGACAAGCTGGTGGAGCACGAAGAGCGGATGGTGAAGGGGGTGTACGAGGTGAAGGTGACCGTGCGGCTCGACAGGGCAGGGATCGCCGCGGTGAAGGAGTGCGTGGAGTTGTCGCAGCGTTTGAAGGAGCGGATGGATTCGAGCGGAGCAGGGGAGTAGATGAGCTGAGCCGGTGACGGGGAAGCGCTTGCCCCGCATGCCGTCTCCCCGTCCACAGGGCAGGAAAGGAGCTTCAGTGTCTTTCGTCCAATGTCATTGCTTTTCCGAGACTCTCGGCATGCAGGTTTCGTTCTGGGCAATCGTGCCGCAGAACACCACGCGCCAGATCGGCATGACCGGCACCGCGCGCGGTGAGCGGTTCCCGACGCTCTACCTGTTGCACGGGCTCTCGGATGACCACACGATCTGGATGCGCCGGACGTCCATCGAGCGCTACGTCGCGCCGCTCGGCGTGGCGGTGGTGATGCCGGCGGTGGCGCGGAGTTTCTACACCGACATGGCGCATGGCTACCAGTACTGGACCTACGTGAGCGAGGAGCTGCCGAAGCTGGCTGAGCAACTGCTGCCGCTTTCGGTGCGGCGCGAAGACCGGTACGTGGCGGGACTCTCGATGGGCGGGTACGGGGCGATGAAGCTCGCGTTGCGCTGCCCCGAGCGCTACGCGGCCGGCGCCAGCCTGTCGGGCGCCCTCGACATGGCCTCCCGCAACGACCCCGACCTTGCCGAAGACCTTCGGGTTGACCTGACCCTGGTGTACGGTGGACCCGAGAAGATAGAGGGCTCGGAACACGACCTCATGGCGGTGGCGTCGAAGCTGGTGAAGTCGAAGAAGCCGCAGCCGCGGCTGTATGCCTGGTGCGGCACCGAAGACTTCCTCTATCAGCAGAACCTGGCATTCCGGAACCACGCGGCGAAGATCGGCCTGGAGCTGACCTACGAAGAGGGGCCGGGGACGCACGAGTGGAAGCACTGGGACGAGCAGATCCAGCGTGTGCTGGAGTGGATGGGGTTCGGCAATTGAGGATTGATGAGTGAGGATTGACAGTGGCGACGAGCGGAAGCGTGGTTGACCTGGGCAGAGCAGTGTTGCTGGCGGTGGTGACGGGCGTGTGGCCGGTCTTTGCCGCCGGCGAGATGGTGGCCGTGCCGGCGGGGGAGTTTGTGATGGGAGGGGCCGGGGGCGACCTCGACGAACTCCCGGCCCATACGGTCCGGCTTACCGCATTCCAGGTCGATCGCCATGAGGTGAGCTTCGCAGCGTACGACTCGTGCGTGAAACGGGGGGCATGCACGCCGGCGCATTACGACGACGGGAAGTGCCTGATCATGTCGCCACCCGCATTCCGCCGGGTGAGAGTGCCGCCGCAGTACCGTTCCCCCGACCGACCGGTGGTCTGTGTCACCTGGAGCCAGGCGCGGAGCTACTGCCGGTGGAAGGGCAGGCGCCTCCCGAGCGAAGCTGAATGGGAGTATGCCGCGCTGGCGGGTACGCGCAACACGTATGCCTGGGGTAACGCATCGCCTTCCGCCAGTCGCTGTACCCCGGTGGCACACATGAGCCCCCGGGCGGTCGGTTCGCACCAGGCGAACGGCTGGGGGCTCTACGACATGACCGGCAATGTCTGGGAGTGGACCAACGACTGGTACGCCCAGGACTACTACCGTCACTCCTCTGCCGATAACCCCCGGGGCGCTTCGGTCGGCCAGTATCGCGTGGTACGCGGCGGCGGGTGGTACGGCGGCGCCGCGCATCTGAGGGTGCGCAACCGTGGATGGTTCCAGCCGAGCAGTGCGGAAGTGAGTATCGGGTTCCGCTGTGTCAAGTGAGGAGTGGTGATGAGACCGACAGGTGTTGTTCCGGCCGCGGTACTGCTGTTGTGCCTGGCAGGAGTGCCGCACGCACAACTTCCGGAGGCCGTCGAGATTCCCGTGATCTCGCGCGTGGTGCAGTGCGACGGGTTCCTGATGGAGTGGACGGAGGAGCAGGCACGTGCCTTGGGCGGCAGCCGTGTGGTGTGGGACGCGGTGCAGACGCCGGACGGGGTGGCGGGGTACGTTCGGGCGCCTCAGGATGCAGGGTGCGGGCTGGCGGAAGTGATCGTGGTGCGGGAAGACGAAATCGACTCGGTCAATCTCCTCGTCGCTGCTTCCGGCCCGTCGTGCTGCCCGTTCCACGCCGTACAGGTCGACACGGTGCGCGGGGAGACAGTGGTGGAGTTCGTGCTGCCGTGGCAGCGCCTGGGAAGCACGGCGCGGAGCGGTGCATACCGGCTCCGGCTCGAAGCGGTCGACACAACCGGCCTGCAGTGCGGGTTGGCGACATTCTGTGGACCGCGGGAGTCATTCGCGGCGCAGGTGTTCACCCCGGCGCTCAAGCGCCAGGTGGTCGTGGTTGCAATCCTGTTGGGGCTGTACCTGGGGCTGATGCTGTGGGTCAGGAAGAGGCGAACTCGTCAAACGCAATCGCCTCATCAATCAGCATGATCGGGATGTCTTCGCGGACCGCATAGAAGAACGCGCGGTCCTCACGCAGCAGGGCACCGTCGATCGGATCCTTGACCTCGTCGCCCCCGCGGTTCTTGAGTCCGCCCGCGGCGATCCGCTTGTTGATCCGTTTCACCGTGGCGTCGTCGAGGAGTTCGAGGTCCTGCTTGGTTTCCGGGCAGCAGAGGATGGCGAGGAGTTTGGGGTCAACCATGCGTGTCTCCGTGGGTGCGATG
>CAZJJT010000121.1:8865-10308 GCA_964546395.1 uncultured Fibrobacterota bacterium | reverse complement strand
CCGCTCGATTGTCCGCGGTGGCACACCGTCCCTGGCCCGCACCGCGGCCACGCAGTGGTTCACCGCGTGCGGTGCCGTGAAATCGAAGAGCGAGTCGCGGCGTGGCGAGTAGAACATCCCCTGGATCACGTCGATGGAGCCGTCAGCAAGTTCCTCGACCACTTTCTCCCACGGTCCCAGGCGAATATCGATATCCATCCCTGTCTCGCGTGCCACGGCCCGCACCAGTTCGACGTTGTAGCCGGCGGGTTTCCCGTCTTTGTCAACGAATTCCCAGGGAGGGTAGTTGCTGTCACCGCCTACCACGACACGGTGGTTGCGGGGTAGTTCCAGCGCCGCGAACCACTTGGCGTGCAGGCGGCGATAGGTTCCGTCGGCAATGACGAGCGACAGCCCTTCGTTGAGCAGTGCCAGCATCTCCCGGTCGCCCTCACGCACCGCGAAGCAGAAGTCCTGTCGGTACTCTTCGAGGGGCTTGTTGAGCACCCTGATGTTGCGCAGACCCGTCTCGGGTACCAGGCGAAGCGCCACGAGCCGCTGCATTACTACCGCGTCGGTTTCACCACGGGAGAGCGCACGGAGGGCATCGGTGAACGTCTGGGTGGTGAGCAGGTCGAGCCCCCGGTCCTCGCGCCGCAGGAACTCCTCGGCGTTGTCACCGGCCATCACTGCGACCCTTCTGCCTCGCAGGTCGCCTATGCCGGCAATGTCCCGCGTGGAGTCACGTACTACAATCGCGCCGTAGAGTGTCATGTAGGCGAACGTGAAGTCGAACAGGTTCTCCCGTTCCGGGGTGCGCCCCACCAGCGGCAGCGCGTCGATTGTCCCGGTCTCCAGCAGTGGGCGGATCTGCTCCCACGGACCGGTGCGGAATGTCACTTCGTGGCCCATGGCCTTCAGCGCCGCGCGGAACAACTCCACGGAGAACCCATCCACACGTCCGAGTGAATCGACAATGCAGAACGGGGGGTAGTCGAGTTCACACGCCGAGGTGACCGTGTCGCCACCAACGTATGCCGCGTGGGCGAGGCTCGAGCACAGCCCGATGACCGCTCCAGCAACTGCTGTGCGCATAGCGGTCCTCCCAATGGTGTCGTGGCTGGCGCCGGATGCGAAGGTAATATACCCATGTCATCCGCGGGTGTGGGCAGTGGCGTGCCAACACCGTTACGGGTCGCTATGGCTCCGGTTGTGTCGCCGCCGCCGGCTGGTCGGCGAGGGGCAGGTAGACATCGAACTGTGACCCTGTCCCGGGCTCGCTCCACACATCGACGAACCCGCCGTGGCTCGCAACTGCGCCGTACACGCTGGCGAGCCCGAGCCCGCTGCCCTTGCCCAGTTCCTTGGTTGTGAAGAAGGGCTCGAAGAGCCTCTGCTTGACAGTGTCGTCCATGCCTATCCCGGTGTCGGTCTTGACCACCCCCAGCGCGATATCCCCGGCGA
>CAZJJT010000121.1:0-8855 GCA_964546395.1 uncultured Fibrobacterota bacterium | reverse complement strand
CTGAGCATTTTCCTCAAAACCGGCTCCGACGCCTATCCCGGTGTCGGCAACCGACACCACCAGGTACCTTCGGGGCGCGGTCTCCCTGGGTTGTGACACCAGCACGGGCTCATCGCCCCGCGCCAGTCTGCTCGAGAACGTCATTACCCCGCCCTCCGGCATGAAGTCGCGGGCATTGAGCGCCAGGTCCAGCAGCACGTTGTGCAACTGGGCCGGGTCACCAGTCACCACCGCGGCGCCGGCATCGAGGCGGGTACGGATCCGGATGCGCCTGTCGATGGTTTGCTTCAGCAGTTGCACCGTGTCTTCCACCAGGGCGTGCACGTCCACCGCCACATGCTCATACGTTCCCCTGCGGCTGAACGCCAGGAGCCTGGCGGTCAGGTTCCCGCCGTGCTTCGCCGCCTCGACAATCTTTCTGGCATACTGCCCGACGCGTGCATCCGTCGAAGAGCTTCGACGGGCGATGAGTTCGGCGAACCCCGAAATGGCGCCGAGCATGTTGTTGAAGTCGTGTGCAATCCCAGCGGCCAGTTGCCCGATTGCCGACAGTTTCTCGGCGTGGAACAGCTGCTGCCGCAGCTCCTCCCGCTCCTTCTCGGCGTGCTTGCGGTCGGTGATGTCCCTGGCGATGACAACGATACCGACTGTCTCGTCCGCTTCATCTCGCAGCGGTGAGGCCGAGAAGAGCACCGGCACGGCTCCACCGCCGTTCGTGCGGAGAACACCCTCATGGTTCTGCACCGTCGCACCGTGGCGCACCGCATCCAGCAGCGGGCTGCCCGCGTGGTCCCCCTGAAACAGTCTGCTGACGGAGTCGCCCTCCAGTTCGCCGTTCCCATACCCCAGCGATTCCAACGCCGCGCGGTTCAGACGAAGGACGTTCGCGTTCTGGTCAAGCAGGACCAGCATCTCTCCCATGGTGGACAGGATGTTGTCGGCTGCAGTGGCCGGCGTGACGGTGAGGAACCGGTGCTTGTATATGGCGTACGCCATTCCTGCCGCAAAGACGGTCACGAACACATTGCCCAACGGCGGAATGCTGTGGAGATCCAGGCGCGGGATCAGCACGTCGAACACCGTCCCGCCCACCAGGCTGACAAGGATGGAGAACGAGATGGTCTTCGCCTGGTTCCTCTCGGACAATCGCTTCGTGGTTCTGCCGTGGCGACCAACGATGTAGACAGCCGCCAGCCCGAAGGTGGAGTACTGCGCGTACAGCACGTAGGGCCAGGCGCCGCCCGCCCACACGTACTCCCAGCCGTAGGCGCGTTGGCTCCCTACAACCAGCAGCCCGCCGATCCACTGCTGGTAGATCAGGACCGAGGTGAGCGAGACGATGAACGCAATGAAGTACTTCGATGTCAAGATGGTACGCTTCCGGGCGAAGGCAAGAGCGAAGCAGAGCAGCGCGCTGGAAAAGCCCACCCACCCGATAGAGGAGATGCCCTGCAGCACCATGGCGGTACCACTCGACACGGTCGGGTTGGGGTTGTGCGCGAAGATGTCCGAGAAGTTCCAGAGCGACAGACAGAGCATCAGGGCCGAGCAGGTACGGTTGAGCAGCGACTTCGGTTCTCTCGCGAGCACGAAGGCTGCCAGATAGGCGTAGACGATCAGGCTGAAGAAGTGGAGAAACGGCAGCAGGTGCATGCTTGACCCTCACCGCGATTCTACCATTCCCGCGGCGCTGGTGTACAGGCCCTGCACCGTCAACCTGTCGGCCGGGGCGAGAGGTCGGAGTGGCAGTGCACCGTGTCCCCAGGCGTTCGCGGCTATGCGAAGTGGCAATTCATGTTTGTGCATATCTGCTTGCGAAGTGTCTGGGCAGGTGCAATATTCAAACGATACAGTGGTCGGCGGTTGGTGAGGGCGACGATGAGCAAGGAGGGGACATGAGAGACACGGATGCAGAGGCGAGGATGCCACTGAGCACGGGAGTGCTGACACGCGAACAGACCGACCTGATGCTCAGGCACCTTCCGATCGATATCACGTTTGTGGATGAGAACGACACAGTGGCCTATTACTCTGACTCCCGAGACCGTGTCTTCGCGCGGAGTCCCGCCGTGATTGGGCGGAAGGTGCAGGACTGCCATCCGCCGAAGAGCGTGGCGGCCGTTGAGCAGATTCTCAACGAGTTCCACGAAGGAGCGCGCAATGTGGCCGAATTCTGGATGCAACACCACGGGCGCTTCGTCCTCGTCCGCTACATCGCGGTGCGTGAGGACCGGGGCAGGTACCGCGGGTGCCTTGAGGTGGCCCAGGATGTGACCGGGGTGCGGGCGCTGAAGGGTGAGAAGCGGCTCCTGGATAGGTAGAACTCGCCGTTGCCCCTTGCATCTGCGCGATCCACAAATCATTTTTGCGCTCGCTATTTTCTCGTGGGCAGTCATATCCCCATGACTCCACCCCGGTTGGGTGCGGCGCACCCAGGCGGGGCAGCGGCAACTACCATATCGAAAGGAGGCCCGCCAATGGGCCATGCGGAGGATTTTGATCTGACACTCCCGCTCCTTCTGGCGATTCCTGCCGGGGATGTACGGGCACCCGACATGCCGGCCGATGTTGCCGCGCAGGAGGGTGAAGACCTCTTTGCCTGGGCGCAGCCCGACAAGGAACAACTCATGGCAGCCGGACTCGACTGGTCTCTGGTCGAGTCACTCCGGTCTGCCGCCGCCGCGCTTCGTGAAGCAGAGTCGCGGTGGCTGGTCGAGCGGTACGCACGTGATGAAGCCCGGGAGGATTGGAAGAACAAGGCCCCCGGCGCCTATGCACTGCGTGCCGAGATGTTGCATGACGGGCGGTATGCGTACCGCAATCACGGGGCCGCCACGGGCAAGCTCAGGCAGATCGCACGGGGCACCGGCCATGCCGACATGATCCAGGACCTGAGTGACCTGGCGTCCCTGGGGCACAGGCATGCCGACCTGCTCAAGGCCATCAACTACGACCTTGGTAAGCTCGACTCTGCCAAGCAGGCCGCCCATGAGTTGGCGGGCCTGCTGGCCGAGTCACGGGCAACCGATGAGTATATCGAGGCGAAGGATGTCCGCGACCGTGCGTTCACGTACCTGCAGGGCATGGTGCGTGCCATCCGTGACTGCGGCCAGTATGTGTTCTGGCGCGATGGCTCACGCGTGAGCGGCTACGCCAGCGCCTACTGCCGCGCGACACACGCCGCGGCCACCGCCGAAGAGACCCCCGCGGTCACCACTTCGGTGCTCTAACACGCAGTCTAACCCGGTAGTTGCCGGGGGTAATGGGGACCGCCCCCGGGCGCACGCAACGTGCCCGGGGGTTTCGCTTTTCCTGCCCCGGCCCATGCCGGTACCCCTTCGACACAGGTCACAGACGTTTCCCACGTCTACAAAACCGTGCAGAGACCCGTTTCTTCTGCTCCGGAGAGCCCGACAGCTCCTTCCAGAATCGCTGGGATTGCTTCGGGACGCCAACCGCATGTCCTCCGGACGCCTCTCGCGCGCACCGGGAACTGCGCGCAATGCCTCCAGACACGCCACGAGCCCTTCCGGACATGCTTTCAGGCTTCCCCGGGCGGGCCGCAATGACGGAGCAACGTGGCCAGTGCGTTTCGTGGAGATGCCCGGGGATGGATGGGACGCATTCGGAATCCGCTCTTGACACACTCACCGCGATCCACCATATTGTACCGGAAGTGTGTTCTTCTCCCGAAGGAGGGAGACCAAGCCAGCATGCCCCACGACGGGGTGTCTCATGTGTTGCGGGTCCGCGCGTTCAGTTGGTGGCCCGTTGCGGTAATCTGCGCCGTATCGTTGGTGCATTCCTCGGCTGCGACGCCCTGCACCGTCCGGGTCGGGATCTACCAGAACGAGCCAAAGATATTCAGAGATGCCGACGGACGTCCCTCCGGGCTGTTTGTGGAGCTGCTCGAAGCGATTGCCGCGGAAGAGGGGTGGACGCTTGAGTTCGTGCCCTGCCAATGGCACGACTGTCTGGCGCAACTGAGCAGCGGTGGAATCGACCTGATGCCCGATGTGGCGTACTCGATGGAACGCGACGAGCGATACGATTTCCACCGCACGCCCGTTGCCGAGAGTTGGTCGCGCGTGTATGCGAAGCCCGGCGCAGCGATATACACTCCTGCCGACTTGAGCGGCAGGCGGGTGGCGGTGCTCAAGGGCGTAACGCGGAGCTACTCGACGCTATCGATCGGCATCTGCGCGCGTGGATAGATGAGCCTACCTCCGTCTACTACGTAACCCGCGCGCGGTGGGCGCAGAAGACGGCCCCGTACCGTGTGCCGGCGTCCGTGTACTGGCTTGTCGGCGTGGTCTGTCTGTTGTTGGCCGCTGTGGCAGCACTGGCTGTCGTGCAGCGTGGACGGATACGGCTCTGGGCCGAGAACCTCAGAGCAGAACAACGGCATTCGGCACAACAACGCCAGGACCTTCAGGCCCAGATCGTGCAGGCCCAGAAGATGGAATCGATTGGCCGGCTGGCCGGCGGGGTAGCCCACGACTTCAACAATATCCTGAGCATCATCCTTGGCTACGGCGAAGTGTTGCTCGGGCGACTCGAGCGGGGGAGCGACGATTGGGACCGGGTCAACGAGATGGTGGATGCCGCCCGGCGGGCAGCGGGACTCACGCGGCAGTTGCTCGCGTTCAGCCGCAAGCAGGCGATGCAGCCGGTGGTGCTCAATCTCAACGAGGTCGTTGCCAACCTGCAGAAGATGCTGGTGAGGCTTATTGGCGAAGATATCGAGATGAAGCTGTTGCTGGCCGACACGGTGGCGCCGGTGCTGGCCGACCCGGGTCAGGTCGAGCAGATCCTCATGAACCTTGCGGTAAATGCCAGAGACGCCATGCCGGAGGGCGGCCAACTGACAATCCGGACGGGCAACACGGAGATCGATGAAGCGTACGCGAAGGCGCATGCGGGGGTTGTGAGTGGCGAGTACGTGATGATCACGGTCTCGGATACCGGTTGCGGTATGGACAGCGAGGTGTTGCGGCATATCTTTGAGCCGTTCTACACGACCAAGCCCGAGGGCAAGGGCACGGGACTGGGGCTTGCCACGGTCTACGGTATTGTCAGGCAGTCCGGAGGGCATGTTCACACCTACTCGGAGCCCGGCAAGGGCAGCACGTTCAGGATCTACCTGCCGAGAACCATGGCTGTGCCGACCGAACAGGCCGAGTCGCGACCCGAGTGCCCTGTGACCGGTGCCGGGGAGCACATACTCGTGGTGGAAGACGAGCCGGCGTTGCGGGGGTTGCTGGAAGAGGTCCTTGAGGAGCAGGGGTACCGGGTGAGTATGGCAACCAACGGCGGGGAAGCGTTACTGATGATTGAGTCGAACGGGTTGCGGCCCGACCTGCTTGTAACCGATGTTGTGATGCCCGTGATGACGGGACCGGAACTTGCGAAACGACTCCTGCAGCTGAGGCCGGGGCTGAAGGTCCTCTACATGTCGGGGTACACCGACGACACGGTCTCTCGACAGGGAGATCTCCGACTCGGGGCAGGGTTCATCGAGAAGCCGTTCAGCGTTACTGTGCTCACGCAGACTGTGCGACGGGTGCTGGGGGGTGGGGGATGACGGCTACCCGTCCTGGTGAGTACCCATCACCTCTCCAACTGCCGCGCGCAACTGCTCGAGCGTAAAGGGCTTGGGCAGCGCGTAGTCGGCGCCGAGGCGTGACGCGACGCTGAGCATGGCGTGCGGGTTGTCGTCGGCCCCGCCCGACATGGCGATGATCTTCAGACCGGGCAGTTTGGCCTTCAGTTCGAGAATCGCGTCGTAGCCTGTCTTTCCCGGCATCATGATGTCAGTGACCACCAGGTCGAACGGGGCGCTCTCGGTGAGCTTCAGCCCCTTGGCGACATCGGGCACCCAACTCGGCGTGTGCCCCATCTCCTTGAGCATCTCCACCGTGGCCATGCACACCTGCAAATCGTCGTCGATTACCAGTACCTTGAGGGCCATCGTGGGTGACTCCTTAGTGCTCGATTCCCAACTGCTTCAACTTCTCGTACAGGTTCTTCCGGTGCATCCCGGCCATATCGGCCGCCTTCGACATATTCCCGCCGCTCAGCCGCAGCAGCGTGGTGAAATACTCGTTCTCGGCTTTGTCGAGTATGCCCTGCTTGTAGTCCTGGTAGGGGACTATCACCATCTGGCCCTCGCCCGAAATCTGTACCAGGCGCTCGACCGTCTCGCGCGAAATCACCCGCTCGCCGCTCATGCCCTTGAGGTTTGCCACAACCATCGCCAGCTCGCGCACGTTGCCCGGCCAGTCGAGCTGCTGCATGAACTCGAGCGCTTCGGGGGCCACCGCGAGCAACTCGCCGCCCAGGAAATGCGCGACGAGCCCGGGGATATCTTCGCGGCGCTCGCGCAGGGGCGGCAGGGCGATGGAGCCGCCGCGGAGCCGGAAATACAGGTCGGTGCGGAACGCGCCCTTCTTCACCATGTCCTCCAGGTTGCGGTTGGTCGCGCTTACCACGCGCACGTCCACGCGCCGCACGCTCGACTCGCCCACCCTGGTCAGCTCTCCTCTATCAAGCACACGCAGCAGCTTGCTCTGCAGTTCCATCGGCATGTCGCCGATTTCGTCCAGAAACACCGTCCCGCCGTCCGAGGCCTCGAAGAACCCCGTGCGCGCCCTGGCGGCGCCCGTGAACGCGCCCTGCGCGTGGCCGAACAGCTCGGATTCGACCAGGTTGGGCGAGAGACCCGCGCAGTTGATCGGCGTGAACACCTTGGCGGCACGGCGGCTGCACTCATGCACACTGCGCGAGGTGATTTCCTTGCCCGTGCCCGATTCGCCGGTGACCAGGACCGGGATATCCAGCGGGGCCAGCTCGAGTATCCGCTGGCGTACGGCCCGGGCTGCTTTCGACTTGCCGACAAACCCCAGGTCACCGGATTTCAGGGCGCTCTCGGCGAGCGCGCGCGGTACGAGGGAACTGAGCCGCAACGCCCCCATCACCGAGTAGCGGATATGGTCCCCCGTGAACGGCTTGGTGAGGAATGTCAGCACGCCCAGGTCCATGGCGCGCTCGAGCTTCTCGCGGTCGGGGTAGCCGGTGATGAAGATGAACTGGGCGCGCGGGGAGTGCTGGAGGACCGCGGAGCGCAGGATAAACGCATCCGTATCAGGCATCACCATGTCAAGCACCGCCACGTCACACGGTCTCTCCAGCACCTTCGGGTCCGGGGCTTCCGGTTTGTAGAACGCCACCTCGTAGCCGGCATCACTCAGCGCATCGGCAACTGTCTCGCGCACCGCCAGATCATCATCGGCGACAAGGATTCTCGGCACGGCGCTAGTGTGTGTGTCGGCCATGAGGGGCCCTTCGTGTGCCGCCGGTGGTGGCTGGGGGGAGAGTCAGTTGTCCGAGCATGTCTACAAACTGCTTCGCGTCAACGGGAAAGTCAACCACGCTCGCTGCGCCCCACCGTCGAAGGTCGTGTTCGGCTTTCAGGTCGCGATGGCGGCAGGCGACGATGAGTGGTGTCCGGGCGGGGAGGTGGCAGCGGCGGCGGAGGGTTGCCGGCTGGAAGTGTCCGATTGACTGAAGGTCGAACAGCGCGGCATGGACACTGCCGGCCTGCCGGCCGGGCTCCTGCACGTGCTGCGCGAGTTCTTCGAGTTCGTGCGAAACCCGGTGCTGCTCGTCGGGGTCGCTGAGACACAGCACCACCGAGTGCTGCAGCGGCGCGGCTGCAGTGGGAGTGCCCTGCTCTTCGGTGCGGGCGGTTGCCGATGGCAGGTAGACACAGATGGCAGTCCCCGTGTGTTCTTCCGCGGGTCGCGCCACGATGTAGCCGTTGTGCTGCTTGACCATGCCGTACACGCCGGCGAGTGTCAGGCCGCTGGCAGGTCCCTGTGCGAACGGCTCGAACAGATGTTCGAGCGCGGAAGGGGCTGGAGGCGGGCCCTGGTCGGAGACTGTCAGCAGAGCGTACTCACCCGGCGGCACGGCGAACCGCTTGCCTGCCACGCTGCCGGCCGTCACACGCGTGGCGGCAACAGAGAGTTCCAGCGTGCCTCCCGCGGGCGTCGTGTCACGCGCCCGGCGCAGCAGCTTGCCGATGGCCGCTTCGAGTCTGCGCGGGTCAGCCCGCACGAGCAGGGGAGTGGCTGAAGGCGTAACGCTGAGCGTGCGGGCGGGCCCGAGGAGCGACTGCATGTGCTCGGCGGCGCGGCGCGCGCAGGCGTTGACATCAACAGTGGCCAGGCGCAGCCGTGAGCGGCGGGCGAACGCGAGCAGTCCGGCGGTCAGATCGCCGCCCTTCAGGATGAGCGTGTTGAGTCGATCGGCGTGTTCCCGGCCGGGTTCCCCGGCCGCCTGCGCGAGCCGTGCCGCGGCGCCCGAGAGGCCGCCGAGCAGGTTGTTGAACTCGTGCGCGACTCCGGCGGCCAGGCGCTGCAGCGAGTCGAGGTAGGCGGCGTGGTCCTGCTGAAGCTGGGCCGGCGAGGGCCGGGAGGAGCGCGGGGGACGGGTGGACGGCATGCCCCCATGATACAAACGGGGGCGTCGGGAGGCAAGGGGGAGGGGGCCAGGTGTGCTTTTGGTGAGCCGCAAAGAAAGCCCTTGACATCAGGCCTGCCGACAATACAGATTCAAGGCTCATCTGAAACTGCAAGAGGGTCACCCCCCTGATGGCGCGAAGTGGCAGCGGAGTTCTCCGTGTACGATGTCACTGTCTTCTCCCCGAAGACGGTTCGTGTCTCGTGATCCGCGGTTTTCGTAAGTCTCAGTTCGAAATCACTATCCTTTACAATAATACCCATTCCAAGGAGCTGGCAGCATGACCAGTCGCACAAACCAGGTCGCCTCTGGCGGCGCAGGGCACGTGACAG
>CAZJJT010000120.1:0-10309 GCA_964546395.1 uncultured Fibrobacterota bacterium | reverse complement strand
CACGGCAGTTCCCAACCCGAGAGTGTACCACTGCACGTGGCGTTCTCCCACGCCGCCCGAGTACGCGATGCTCCCGGCAGACACGACCGACGCGGTGCTCGTGGCCTACCGTGCCGACCCGTTCGGCTGGACCTCGGACAGCTTGCTGGGGGCTGAGCCCATGGGCCGCTGGTGCGACTGGGACAGTGCCGACTGCATAGTACTGGATGGTGGTCAGGATGCGAGTGTGACCGTGAAGGCGGCCGCCACGCAGTACGGGCTCTGGTTGATGGTCCGTGTGGTTGATGATGTGTGGGTCGCGAGAGACAGCGCGGACGACACGTACGCGGACCGCCTGATGTTTTTCTTCGAGTCAGAGCCCGCCGAATCACTGTGGGCTGATTTCAACAACTGGCTCAGCCCACCGGACACCAATACCCTGAGCTGGTTCACGAATACGCTGGAGTGCTGGGTCGGCGGCGATTCGCTCCCGGACAGTGCCCGCGTCTCGTGGTATGACCAGAACTCGTGGGCGTGGGAGCAGCAGACGCAGCCGCTCGAACCTCGAGGGTACCCGGCCCCTTCCGTGATGGCCAGGTGGTGGGAGACCGACCAGCAGTCACGGACAATGGTGTTGTATGCGGCCTGGAACACCATTGGACAGGGCTTGGCGTACCAGGAGGAGTTGAATGCCCGCACACTCGCATTCGCGGTGGGCTACGACGACCGTGATGCACCCGGGGAGCCGGCAACGCCCCTTCGCTGGACCGGTGGGTACCCCTCGGACCGCGAGTCGCGTGACACGCTGCGCTGGGGCAACCTGTACCTCAACGTCTGGCCCCCGTCGGAGCCGCAGATGCGACTGCTGGCACTGGGAGGCGACTCGATGGTGGCTCGGCGTCCGCATCTGGCATGGTACCAGGACCTCGTGTTTGAGACCTACCAGGTGCAGCTGTCCACCACTGCCGACTTTGGGCAGCTGCTCCTCGACAGTGCGATACTGGCTTCGAGGTACATACCCGAGGAGCCGCTACCATACGGGACTGTCTACTGGCGGGTGATTGCCACGACACACTACGACACGGTGCGTTCGCCGGTCGACTCATTCGTCGTCGTGGAACCGACGGCGCCGGTGCTGCTCCAGCCTGTGGACACTGCCACCGTCGCGTATGCCGACACGCTGGTGTGGGAGGTCGCGTATGCTTCTGTTGGTTCGTTGACCTACCGATTGATGCTTTCCACTAGTCAGAGCTTTGCTTCGGATACGGTGCGTGACGTCCTTCTCGGAAGCGACAGGTTCTGCCTGTACGATTTCCGCTCGTATCTGCCCGAGGGCGAACCGCTGTACTGGCGTGTGCGGGTGGAGATGGGGGACACGGTGGTGTCGCCATGGTCGGGAACGGCGGACTTTGTGATCGGGAGCAGCCCTGTCGCGCGTGGCCTGGCCCGGGCAGGGGCACACAGGGCGCTGAGTGTTCGTCCGATCGACCCGTCCGGCGGAGTCAGGATAGAGTATGCAACCAGTATCGAGGGACCATGCAGACTGAGCGTGTTCGGCCTCTCTGGGTCGCTGGTGCGCACGCTGGTCGAGCAGCAGACTGGGACGGTTGCGGGGATCGCGACCTGGGACGGTCGGGACAGCAGGGGAGGAGCCGTATCGCCGGGGCGGTATGTCGTTGCGCTCCGCACACCGTGGCGTCAGTGGACTGCCCCGGTGGTGATGCCGCAGCAGTGAGGAGCACACCAGGGACCCGCGGCCCCCACTCCGCTCAGGTGCCCGCGCTGCGGTCCTTCGCCAGGCCACACCTCTTCATTTCATAGTAGAGGATGTGCGGTTTCAGTGCGATCAGCAGGCCGATGACAATGAGGAACAGGCTTGCCGTCGACGCGACACTCCCCGCATGCGCGGCGCTCACCGGCTGGACGGCGTCACCGGCCTGGCTCACGGCTGAGTCGGCGGCAGGGGCTGCTGCGGCAATGTCCGGAGTCGGGGCCGGCGCGGCCGGGCCGTGACTCAGGTAGAGCGCCTGGATCCCGATGATGCACAGACAGACACCGACCGCCGAGAGCGCATAGCTTCCGTTCACGCTGAACGGTGTTGCCTTGGTCGCCACGCGCATCCGGGAAAGCTTGCCGAGCGTAGGGATGAACCGCATGATGCCGCGTGCAGGTGTTTCTGAAGTCATGTGTCAGTTCTCCTCGTGATGAGACAACTGGTCCAGCGGTTCACTCCAGATTCAGCAGGACTTCCCCGATCCAGTACGTACCCTCCCGTACCGGCCCTTTGCCGCTCTTCCCCTCCAGGTACTTCCCCGACACTTCGTAGTACTCGCCTTCCTGCTTCAGAATACGGGCCTCGGAACCTGCGACACTGAGGCCCTTGATCCGGTTGCCCCGTGAAGGGCCAGTGCGCACGTAGCCCATCTTCCGGACCGTGCATGTCCTGGGCGTGTCGGTCTCCGCAGGTACCTGCGCCTGCTCAGGGGCCTTGCTCACCGTATCGACCCTCGTCACCACTGCAGCGCTGGACTCGGGCGGCGGAGTCTGCTGCACAACCAGCGCCGTGTCGGGTGGAGTTGACGCTGCTGCCGTGGCCGGGCCCGTACGATCTACTCCCGGGACTGCACTCAGCGTCATCAGGAACATGCCGAAGGCGTACACGAGTATGCCGAACCGCAGATCCTTCGACAGTTCGCGTATCACGCTCTCTTCCAGCGAGTGCCGCAGCACCCTGGTCGCACTGTACATGATCGCCATGGCAAGCAGTGCGGTGTACAGGAGGGGCAGGTGGATGAGCGCAAGGACCAGTGATACCAGCAGGATCTGCAGGCCCGCGACCATGGACTGGAGTGCCTCGCCGGTCTTTCCGCCACCGCCCGGTGACTGACGCGCAGTGTCGACAAGCGACTGCACTCTCAGGTACAGGTACCACAGACCGGCCAGAAGCAGCACGAAACCGCTGACAGTCAGAACTGTTTGCATGGCGTTCCCTCCGCCGGGTGACAGGTTTGCACCTAATATGCGTGATACCAGCTGTCGGGTCAAGTAGAAACGTGATACGCGCGCACCTACGGTGTTACCACGGTCCTCGCGTACCCGTCACCGACCAGCAGCACACACCGCCCGCGCTGCATCACACCGCCCAGAAATGTGTGGGCGGGTCCGGCGACCAGTCTGCCGCGCAGGTCGTACAGCCGCGGCTCCTGCATGGCGGCAGTCGACAGGCGCGCGGGGTCCGCATGCGCGGGCTGAACGGGCCGGGCAACGTGCGCGGTGCTGGGGTCCCTCAGTTCGCGAAGTTCACCCCAGATATCACGCTGTGTCACGTCCTCGCAGTGCGAGTTCATCCACGCGGTCAGCATCGACTGCTTCCCCGCGGCGATCACCGGTGCGCCGAACGGCGTGCGGATCGTCGCGTTGTTGTGTGCCGTGACACTGTCCATCACGGTCCCGTCACGCGCAAACGTCCTCGATGCAACCGGTGCGCTGTCGCTAATCGCCTCCCAGACAATGCCGAACGCGCCGTCGTTGGCCACCCCGATGTCGACATAGTTTTTGCTCGCCGCATCACTGTCCACGCGCACGCTGCTCCCCAGTTCCTGACCGTCCATGTCGTACCGCTGATAGTAAACATGATAGCCGCTCACGAGTGCCCCCTGGATCCACGCGACCACGAAGTTGCCGGCGGTGTCCATGTCGACACGCGGCGTGCTGGCGCCGTTACGCACCGTGTTGACCCAGATCGTGTCTCCCGCCGGATTGCCGTCCGAGTCGTACCGCTGCGCGTAGACGTTGCTGCTGCCCATCGTGATGGGCGGATTCGCGGCGGTCATCCGGTTCCAGACGACCACGAAGCCGCCGCCCCCTGCTGCAGCACAGGGACGACTGCCGATGGTGGTCTTGGTGCTGACCACGAACGTCCCGCCCTGTTCAACGCCGGCCTCGGTGTACCACTGACCGTTGACATGTCCGGTGGTCTTGTTGGTCCACACGACCAGTGCCTTGCCGTTGCCGACTGCCACTTCGGGCTCGATACTGGTTGCGCCGGACGCGTTCACCCTGAGATTGGTTCCCGTTGGCCGGCCATCAGCATCGTAGCGCTGCAGGTACACACTCGTGTCGTTCACCCCGCGCGTGTCTTCCCATGCCACGAACGTGGCGTTGTCGGTCCCCACCGCCGGACCGTGTCCCGCTCCCGTGGTGTTCGCCCTGAGATTCACCGAGTCCATCTCCCCGTCGGCGTCGAGGAACTGGACATAGATCCGCCCCGAGGTATTCCATTCCCATGCCGACACCGATCTGCCCGTGGTCTTGCTGACAGCCACTGACGGGTACGCGGCTTCGGTGCCCAGCGCGTTGACACACAGCGGAACATCCAACGGATCTCCCAGCATGTCGAAGTACTGCTGGTACACGCTGAACCCGTCAACGCAGGTGACAATCAGCGTATCGGCGCCGAGAATCGCCGACGGCAGTTCCGTGCCCGTCAGCCGGTGAAGCTCCTCGAACAGCGCCTTTGCGGGCGCCAGCGGCACGCCGTTGGCAGTGAAGGTTCTCACGTACCCGACATCTCGTTCATCAAGTTGCCCTCTGTTCTCGGTGACAAACCAGGTGATCGCGAACCGTCCATCCGACCCGGCGGCGATCCGCTGACCGTACAGGTTGGTCGAAGAGGGGATTGGCCCGCTGACCGGAACCTGTGCCCCCAGCGATATGCCGTCGTTGCCGAAGGCTTCGAGCTTGATGCCGCCGGCGTCACGGTAGGTGAGAAGAAACGAGTTGTCGGGCCGCGCGGCAACATCGAAGGTATGGTAGGCCGCGTCGCCGTAGTGCGGACGCTTGGGGATGGCTCGTACGAGGGTCGGTTGCGTGCCAACCGTGTAGACCCCGCCCGCAAGGCTGTCATCAACGCTTCCCAGCCCCCCGCTGATATACACGATCATCATGCGGCCGTTGGCACTCATGGCCACTTCGGGATACTCGCCGGCGGAGTCGATGACGACTGCCGTGGCGTAGGGGGCTGGTGAGGTTGATGGCCAGGCGTTGGCCACGACACTCCACGTGTTCGACACATCGTTGAACTCGTCCCATACGGGGAACACGTAGCCGACGTTGTTGATCGCGATATCGGGGTGCGGCATGTTGGCCTGGTGGTCGATCAGGTTGGCGTACTCGCTCCCTGCCGGCGTGCCGTCGTTCTCGAAGCGGTACAGGCGCAGGTCTGTGGGTCCCGTGTTGTGGGCGACGGCGAAGAATCCGTTGTCGTTCATGTCGAGGGCAAACCGCCACGCGCCCTGTACGGTACTCTGCGGAGGCGAGATGGCGAATACCGCGTCCCGGGCGAGACCCCCGGGCCCGAACATCCTCGCCGTGATGTCGAAGGCGGCCGGGTGTGCACCGCTTCCCGCCATCCAGGCGATCAGGCTGGTTCCGTGTGAAGACGCCCCGAGCTGTGGAGCGTACACCATATCAGCCGCCACGGGGCCGCTGATCTGGAAATCGTCACGTACCGGCGCGGCGGCCGCAGGAAGGTGCGCGGCAAGGACAACGGCAACTGCCAACGCGATGGTGCGGTTCTGCATGGTGTCTCCTTGGTTGTGGAGTTCTCTGCGAATGCCACTCCCTGGTATCGGCGGCTACCCGTCGTGCGTGCTGTCGAGCGGCGGAAGCAAACGCTCCCCGGTCTCGGGATCCAGCAGGACGGTGTCAGGGGTCGCCAGGTCCAGCGTGCACGCGGTGCCGTTGCGCAACCGAAGTGTGCGCCGGCCGCCGCTCGTCATGTGCAGGAGTATACCCTGTGCGTTTGCGTGGAGCGCGATAGCATCCTCACAGTAGATATGGCAGCCCGCGGTCCGGAACACCTCGTGATAGAGCTGCGGACCCAGCATCGGAAGCGTGGCAATGACACTCGTGTGCGAGTCGAGCGTCTTACGGGCGATGACGGTCTCGCCCGACTCAACACATGTGCCCATCGCCTCCGCCCCGGCATCGTCAACCACCGCACATGGGCTGAGCACACCCCTCAGCGCGTACTCGTGCGCTCCCACCCGCACCCCCGGGGCCTCACCGAACGTAGTCGCGCGCAGCGTGAAGCCGGTGAGCGTGGCAGTGTTCTCCAGGCCGATACGGGCCCCGTCGGAGTAGCCGGCAAGGTAGTTCCACACGACCGTACGGCCGTCCTTCGCCACCGTCGACTCGATGAGTCTGCGCTGCTCGGGAGTGACACAGTAGGCGTTGCCGAACACGATCGCCCGGTAGCGCGAAAGGTCAAGCCGTTCCAGGTCGAACAGGTAGACCTCGTCTACCACCGCTCCGCTGCGCCGCGCATCCTCGATGGTCTGATCGATGAGCGTCTCGCTGAGCGGTGTCCAGTTGGTGGCTGTGTAGGCGAAACTGTCATAGTCCCACACGAACAGCACGTCGGCCACCGAGTGGTGCGGTTCGTCGAGAAGGCGGTCGAAGAGGCGTTTCTCCGCTGCCGCGTTGCGCAGGATTGCCGGTGAGGACCACCAGCCGACACCGTCGAAGCCGACCCCGAAGTCGTAGTACCAGAACCCGTGACCGCGCATCAGGGGAAGCAGCGCGCAGCGTCGGGCGATGGAGCGGTACGGCCCTTCGCCGTGTTCCTTCTTGAGTTTCCCGTTGTCCACTTCATCGAGCCACAGCTTGCCGTGCAGCAGTGCCGATTCGAGGATGCCGCGCGAGTTGCCCGAGCCGCCCAGTTGCATGGTGTCGGGATAGTACGACTGCGGCGCGCTGAAATAGTCCACCACCGTGCTTTGCAGGAGACGCTCGACGAGGAAATGGCCGGCAGGGACGTGCCGGGAGAACATGCGGTGGAAATACCCGTAGAATATCCCGGTGATACAGGGGCGGGGCCACTCACGCTTCACAATGCCGCAGAGATACTCGATGGCGTCGGCGACCGCCTTCTGCTGGCAGAAGGTGTAGTCGATCAGGTGACGCTCCTTCGAGGGGTCGCGGAAGACACCGTCCGCAGTGGTGCTGCGCGGTTCGACACCCGGGACCCGGGCCGTGTCCAGCGAGACCCCGGGCTCGCCCCACGCATCACGCAGGGTCGTGTCGGTGCCATAGGTGGCACGCAGCCATTCCCTGAAGTACCTGGTCATGGCCGGGCCGGTGTCGGGCTCGTGTGTGACCGATCCCCAGTAGTGCCATTCGCCGAAGATTCCGCCGGCAACATGCATGCCGATCAGCGAATTCCCCTCCGGGGTCTGGCTCAACCGCCGGCACAACTCCCGCAGCCGTTCCCCTGCTTCATCGAGCCATACCCCCGAGGCCAGGCTCGCGCGCAGGCAGCGCTCGTTGTCGCCGGCTTCGTGACTCCACTCATCGGGGCCCGGCCGCCAGTCCGCCGGCCCGTCGGCAAACGCACAGCACTCCTCCGGATGCGCTTCGTTCCACCAGAAAGGCGCGTTGGTGTGAATGCGCAGCACAATCCCTGCATCAGGGCAGGCGTTCAGCACACCGCCGAGCTGCCTGCGCACCAGATCGATGTCGAGATCGGGCTGGTCCTGGTGCCAGATATCCTCGAAGTACATGTCGACCTGGAAGAGCCGGACACCCGCATCCGTCATCTCCTTCAGACACCGCTGCTTCGGCTCTTCCCATGACCAGCGTCCGGCGAAGCTGTGAGTCAGTGCATAGAAGAACGGCAGTTGAGGGACACCGTTGATATGTATGGTCGGGCGGCCGCTGTGGACCTTGAGTTCTGCGGACTTGGGGTCTGCTGTCACGGGACGTGCCTCCTGCTGGTGGTACCGGAGGCGAAAATACCGCATGAGACGGCTCGGGCCGCGGGAAACACTGGTGCGTGGGCAGGCCGTGCTCAGAAACGTGCGAGTGGCGGCTGCGTACTCATCGACGCACGGGTACTCACCCCTGTGCGGGCGGTCTGCTCGCGCGACTATCCCTGGTTCAGCACCCGCTGCAGCTCGGCCGCCAGCATGTGGACCGTGTATGGTTTCTTCAGCACCCCGTCGAAGCCGTGCTCGCTGTAGTGCGCCATTGCAGCATCCGAGGAGTACCCACTGGACACGATAGCACGCAGGCCCGGGTCCAGTGTACGCAGCGCCTTGACACACTCCTCGCCGCCCATCGCGCCTGGCACGGTCAGGTCGAGGATTACCACGTCGAACGGCTCGCTCGCCGCCAGCGCCTCGCCGTAGATATCCAGTGCCTCCTGTCCGTTGCGCGCGCCGGTTGCGCGGCACCCCAGGTGCGTGAGCACGAGCAGGCCCGAGCGCCGCACTGCGTCGTCATCGTCCATGAGCAGCACCTTGGCGTCGATACGCTGTGGCGCGCCGCTCGGGTGCCCGCTCAGTGTTTCGAGGGCGCTGTCGGGCAGTGGGACCGCGGGAAGGTACACGTAGAAGGCTGTCCCCGTGCCTTCACTGGACACGGCGGCGATGTGCCCGTTATGCTTCCGGACGATGGAGTGTACTACCGACAGCCCAAGTCCTCTGCCTTTGCCCTTGGTACTGAAAAACGGGTCGTAGATGCGATCGAGGATCTGCGGCGGGATGCCCACACCGGTGTCCCGCACGACAAGCATCACGTAGCAGCCGGCAGAGAGGCTTGCCGGGTACACGGACCGTGGCGGACCAGGCTCCTCATCCATGCCGACCGTCACATTGCGCGCTTCGATGGTGACGGTGCCGCCGTGGGGCATGGCCTGTTCGGCGTTGATCACCAGGTTCGCCACGACCTGGTCCATCTGCCCCTTGTCCATCTCCACCCCCATCAGGTCGTCGTCGAACTGCAGATAGCTGTCGACGTGCGAGCCGCTCAGGAGAAAGCCGATGGATTCCTCGACCAGGGCGCGGACCGAGCCCGGCCGACGCACCGGCTCTCCGCCCTGTGCGAAGGTCAGCAACTGTGCCGTGAGGGTCTGGGCCCGTACCAGCGCTTCCTCTCCGTGGTCGATGAGTTCGCGGGCCTCGGACGGCACACCGGTGACGACCTTGGCCATGAACAGGTTGCTCATCGCGCTTGCCAGTACGTTGTTGAAATCGTGTGCGATGCCGCCCGCCAGCACACCGACCGACTCGAGCTTGCGCACGCGACGCAGCTCCTCCTCCGATCGTTCCCGCTCGGTGACGTCACGGAACACCACCACACAGCCGTTCACGAGACCGTCGGGGCCGAAGATTGGTGCAGCGCTGTCGTCGATACGGTACTCTCGTCCCTCGCGGTCGCTGAGGACCGCATCCGTGTCAAGTGTTACCGGGCGCCCTGTCTCGAATACCTCCCATACGGGGTCGAGAGTCCGTGCCCGGTCCGATATACGCACGACCCGGAACACGTCGGTTACCGGCTTGCCGCTCGCCTCCGCCAGGCCCCAGCCGGTAAGCCGCTCGGCCTCGCGGTTCATCATCTCGACGCGGGAGTTGCTGTCGACAACTATCACGCCGTCACCTATCGACCTGAGCGTCACCGCCAACCGTTCTCTCTCGGCGGCCAGGCGCCCGTTGGCTCGCAGCAGTTGCTCGGTGCGTGCCTCCACACGCTGTTCGAGTTCGTCGCGCGCACGGGTGAGCGCCGCCTGGACCGCGACACGCTCGGTCATGTCGCGTATCGTTACGACCGTGCCCTGCACCAGGCCATCGCGGTCATGCATCTGGGTCATCGAGAGTGATACGGGAGTGATACGCTGCGCGTGTACTACCGTGCCGGCCACCTCACGCATGGCTCCCGGGCTGCGTCCGCCGGGAAGGTGCCATGGCCATTCCTGTTCGCATGTCAGGAGCCGCTCGACCCGTGCTCCTTCCAGTACCGCCTGCGGTGTGTCCAGCATGCGCACGGCACTCGAGTTCACCGTTTCCACCAGCCCCTCTGCCGATACCAGCAGCAGACCGTCCGACATCGTTTCTATGATGTGCTCGGCCGCCGAACCCGGCGTGAGTGCGAAAAGCCTGTGGCGCCACATCGCGTAGGAGATCAAGACTCCCGCGAGCAGAAATCCGAGTGTCGTAAGCTCAGGGAACTCAACGCCAAGGTTGGGCATGGCCACCTCGGTGGCCACGCACAGCACGGCGGTGATGACGAACCCGGCGGCGACGTACTTGGCCTGTTTGCCCGCTGCCGAGCGACGCTTGCGCAGGTAGTAGCGAAGGCAGACGGCGGCGACAACAGTTACTGCGGCCGACAGCCACACGGCATACGCATGGTGCCACGAAGACTGCGGCGGCGCGAAGCTCCATCCCCATTGTGCGGGTCTGGGCGTTCCACTGATCGCGTTGGTGCCGAAATCGACCAGCGTGAAAGCCAGCGCGGGTCCGTGCACGAGCGTGGCGGCCCAGAATCGGCC
>CAZJJT010000119.1:0-10413 GCA_964546395.1 uncultured Fibrobacterota bacterium | reverse complement strand
TGGGAGCTGCGCGGGGTACCGGGTGGGGAGGAGCAGTGGCACGCGCACGTCGGGTTGACCCGGACCCGCAGAATGGCGCTGTCGGCTTCTGTCTCAGCGTCCGAGCTTCGCCTCCAGTATTATCGCCTTGCCAGGAGTCCCAATGCGGGGTCCTCAATCGTATATTCTGTCAGGGAGGAGACGAACGGTGCCGACACTCAAGCGAGTGCTCTCCATCGGACACGTGGGCGATGACCAGCGGGGCGCCCGGATGTGCCTCTCCATGGACTCGGCTGAGCGCGTGTCGCTTCTGGAGGACCTGCGGCGCGAGGCGGCGCGCATCTTTCACTATGCATACCCACGACGACTTCGAAGAGTTCTTGAGACTGCTCAACGAGTGCCGCGTTGAGTACCTCATTGTGGGCGGCTATGCCGTGGCCTTCCACGGCTACGTGCGCGTAACCAAAGACCTCGACATTCTCTACCGTAACTCCGTTGACAATATCGCGCGCCTGCGCGAAGCGCTCAATGCTTTTGGCTTCGATGCAGCGAGCCTGGAGGATGTTGCGTTCTCCGAGCACGGCCGCGTGATACGGATGGGCGTGAAGCCGGTGATGATTGAGCTCATCAATGCGGTGAGTGCGCTGACGTTCGACCAGGCATGGCGCAACCGAGTCCAAGGCGAGTACGGGGAGTGTCCAGTGCCTTACCTGTCAAAGCAAGACCTGATAGTCAACAAGCGCGCTGCGGGTCGACCGCAGGATCTCGCCGACTGCGCTGAGCTGGAATCCGCACCCGACTCGTGACCCCTCCGGTGTTCGTGTCACCGCTCCAGCCGCAGTCGCAGCCGTGCACGCCGTGTACTGCGATCCTCCTCCACCTCGGCACCATCGGCTGACAGTGCGCCTTCGGCCACCACTCTCCCGGCTACGTCGTAGCGACGTGGGCGGGCGGCAACCCCGCGCACACCACGAGCAGGTCGCATGGCCCGGACACTCGCCCGCGCCGGCTTCCACAGCACGCGGATATTGTCCAGCCAGATATCGGCGGTGTCTGCGCCGAGCAGGAACTTGAGCCGCGCATCGGGGTCGGTCACGGTCGACACGTAGCGGAACGGCCCGAATGTGGCCGCGGTCGTGCCCACGGTCACCGGGGTCGACCAGTACTCGGTCCAGGGCGACCGGTCTTGCTGGAACATCGCGCGTATCGGCTTGTTCGCGGTCGCCCGCGCATCAAACCACACCTCGAACGTATCACCCGCAATCAGCGGCACCTGCTGCGAGAACTGGTAGTGCCAATCGGCTGTCCCGGCCGTGGTCAGCGACACCCGTGCTGCATTGGCGCCGGAAAGTCCCGCGCCTGTCACCACGCTGTTCGTACCTGTAGCGCCGTTGCTGCCCCCGCCGCCCCAGTACGCCAGGCTGTCGTCAAATTCGCCGTTGAGCACCAGGTTGCCGTCCGCGGCGGCGATGCGGACACTGACACGCGCCGGGTCGGACACAACCCCGGAATCATCCACCGCGATACACGCCAGCGCATACTCGCCGGCCTCACTCACATCCCACACAACGTCCCACGGCTCCGCATCGTCCACTCCCGCCGTGTCCCCGTCAACCGTGAACACCACGCGCGCCACCGTACCATTGGAGTCAGTTGCTGCGGCGCGCAGCGTGACCTGGGGCCCGCGAAGGATACTGCCGTCAACCGGTGCGATAAACGACACCGTCGGCTTCCTGTTGAACCGTTCGAGTATTGAGTCCGGGTACTGCCACACCGCGATGTGATCGATATCGAACGAGCACGGGAACACCGTCGCCGAATCGGGCGCGCCCGGCCAGTTGCCGCCGACCGCCAGGTTGGCCAGGATATAGAACGGCTCCTGCGGCACACCCACACCGGAGCGGTGTCGCACGACTCCGTCAACATACCAGACAATGCTGTCGGGTCGCCAGAGCACACCGAAGTCATGGAAGTCTGCCGAGAAATCGGGACCTTTGTACGATGTCCCGTTGCCCTCGTGCACGCCGAGTTCGTTGTTGTAGTGGTTGGTCATGTACACACGGTCGGGTTCATGGCCCAGTATTTCGAGCACGTCGATCTCCGGCGGCCACTTATCGTACGGGAGCATCCAGAAGGCGGGCCACAGCCCCCTGCCGGCGGGCACTTTGCAGCGTGCCTCCCAGTAGCCGTACTGCTGGTCGAATGTGTCGGCCGAGATGATGATTCCTGCGGCGTACTCCTTGACATTGGTCGGCTGACCGCAGTACCCGTAGTCGGCCTGCCGTCTCTCCGCCAGCAGGCGACACTGTCCGCCGCTCACGGTCGCCGCCTCGGGCACGTATGCCTGGAGTTCGTTGTTGCGTGTGCCGCAGAAATGGTCGTGCGGAGACCACTTTGTGGTGTCGAGAGTGGTACCGTCGAAATTGTCGCGGAACGTTTCCACCCAGCTGATACCCGTTGGCGGAGCAGCGAACACTGCGGCAACGAGCATCAGCACTGCGAGACCGGATCGTACCATTGTATGCCTCCTCGTACCCTAGAGTCCCTTCTGCTCAAGGTACTTCTCGAGTTCCTTGAGTTCCTGCTTCTTCGCGTACTCCGACGGCCTGTACGCACCGTCGTCCAGGCAACGCTTGGTTGTCACCGCATAGCTCGCGCCGAAGTAGTTCACCGTGCGCGTATTCGACTGCCTCATCTGGTTGCTGGTCATCTTCCCGCTCCACGACAACCCCGACTCGACCAGCGTCTTCACCATGTCCATGTTGCCGTGCTCAATCGCAAAGAACATCGCGGTCTTGTTCTTCACCGTGGTCAGGCACTTCGTGTGCCAGTTGAACGATATGCCGTGCACGCCCTCGGAGGATTTCGCGCCCGCACCGACCAGGTACTGCACCATGGGCAGGTCGTTACGCATGGCAGCAACTGTCAGCGGCGTGAACCCGTTGACGAACTGGCCGCCGTTGACATCCAACTCGCGGCTCTCGGTGTTGATATCCGCGCCATTCTCCACCATCGCTTTCACCACGGGCACGAGCTTCGTCTTAGTGGCCAGCGTAATCGCTGCGCCCGCCTTGTCATGGACCGCGTTGACATTCGCACCGGCGTCGATCAGCGCCAGCATCACCTCGACCTTGTTGCCCACCCCGCCTGCCAGGCTCATGAACAGGGGTGTGTAGCCATCGTTGTTTGCCGCGTTGACAGCAACTCCTGCTTCCACGAGGAGCTTCAGCATGTCGGTCTCAGCGCCGTTGCGGTCCGCGGGGAGGTCCTTGTACCAGGCAGGAAGTTTCATGCCGAACGTGGTTTCCATGATAGGCGCGCCCTTGGTGAACAGGTCCTTGCGCTGAGCGGCTGTCATGCCGAACACGGCGAAGCGGTGGATAAGGTTTCCACCCTCGGCGTCAACGAACTTCGCGTCGGCGCCCGCCGCCAGCAGCTTCTGCAGACAGGGCACGCAGTTGGTCTGCTGCACGGTCACTTCCAGCGCGCGCACCTCGGAGGGCTTCAGCGACACCATCGCGTTCTTCCACGCACCGATAGCCGCGGTGTTGGCGCTCTTGCCCTTGGCTTCCTCGGCGGCGATCAGCTTGCGGAACGTGGCCGCCGGATCGGCCTTGCCCGGTTTGTTGGGGTCTGCGCCTGCGGCAAGCAGCCTCTCAACTACTTCGGTGGAATACGTGTTGCACGCCGATATGAGCGCCGGGTAGCTCCCCGCGTTCACATCCGCGCCCTTGTCGATCAGCAACTGCACGATCTCGGGCCAGAGGTATGCACTCGCTATCGGCGCGTTGCCGTCCTCATCCAGCTTGTTGACATCCGCACCTGCTCCCAGCGCAGCGGTTGCCGCGGCCAGGTCGCCCTGTCTGCATGCCTGAACCAGCTCCTCATTCGGACTGGCGTAGACCAGTCGGGCAACCAACGCCAGAACCACGACACCATGCACGGTCATCGTCTCTCGCTTCACCGGCTTCTCCTTGTGTGCTCGAGCCGCGTACGCAGGCAGACCCGAAGTGAACTGGGAACAGCGAACCTGCGAGGGTGGGGGGCAGCAGAGCCATGCGTACCACTGACCGCACACCCCCCCTACCCCGCGAAGCCCCCGAAGCAGCGTGTCCTCACTCAAGTCCCTCAACTGTTTGCCCCCGCGGAAACTCCACCGAAAACGACAGCGGCAGCTTCCTCTTCTCCGCGGGCGCCAGGCTCAACTTCCACGTGAGTCGCTCGCGGTCATCCTTCTCCGGCGAGTCGGCTTTGCCGAGTCTGGGCTCGAGCACATCCACGACAATTTCCTTGTTCTGCGAGATCGGCAGCTGGTCCTTCACCGCAAGACTCACGTCGGTCTTGCGGTTGTTCGTTGCCTCTATCCGGTACTCGTAGATAAACTTCGTCTTCTTGCTGAGCACCCCTTCGTCCTTCTGGAACTTCTTGACGAACACGCGCTCGACCTTGATGGCCTCGTCAACGCCCAGCGACGCCGTGAACTCCTGGCCCGGGGCCACCAGCTCGAGCGCCGAGCCGGCCACGAAACTGCCGTCGACGAACACGTTGGCCTCGCCGGCCAGAAACGGGAACTCGCTCGCGTTGGTCACCACTGCCTTCAGGTACGCGTAGGGCGCCAACTTCGGTACCGTCGAGTACTTCAGGCTGGCATCGAACTCGGCCACCATGACACTCACGCGGTGCGGGTTGTTGTCACTGGGGACATCGACACGCCCAGGCACGGCAAACACCACCGCGGTGGCGCCGGCCTCCACCGCCGCTTCCTCAATCTCCATCTCGGGTTCGGCCACCCCCGCCTCTGCCATCATGTCGTCCATCTCTTCGGCTTCGGCCACCGCGCTGCGCTTGGCCATTGCCGCTGCAGGCATGATGCTCTGCGCGGCGTGCAGTACCGGCCTGGCGCGCAGGAAGTCGATACGCCACGGCTCGAGCTTCGGTTCTTCGCCGCCCACGTCCGCCTTGGCGGTGGAGAGTGACAGTGCTACCCCGCTCCAGTCTTCGCTGGTGCTCTGGGTCACCATACCGTTGTAGGTCACACCCATCTTCTCCGCGTTCGTGTCGGCCCGAAGGCCGTAGACCGGTACCCATGAGGGCCCATACACGATGTAGCTCAGCCGCAGGGTGATCTCACCGGCCGCCTTCGCCTCCACGGTGACATCCACCACGTTGCGTGTCCTCTCCTGCTCGCGGCCGAGGTCTGAGATCTGCGCTTCGACTTTGCGCAACTCGCTCTTGAGCTCGCGCACACGTTCCTCGAGCTCGCGCGTCTCGGTGTCGAGCTGGCCAAGTCTGCCGCGGTAGAACTCCACCATCTTGATCCAGCGATCGGGGTCGAGCTCGCCCACAGTCGCTTTGTCGCTGCTGCTCGTAAGCTTGCTCGTGATCGCGTCCAGAAACCCCTTCTCCGCAGTCGCGGTTGCCTGCGTGCCCTCACGCTCGCGGAGCTGCCCCTTGAGCTTCCTGCGCTCTTCGTCCAGCTCCTTGCGACGCGCGTCAGGGGTCACGGCAAAGTGCACCGTGCTGAACGCCACGTCGCGAAGCACCATCGCCCCCGTGCCGTTCACCTGCACACTGTTGCGCTCGATTGCGTCAGGAAGGTCGGCGAAGCGCACCTGCTGCTCGCCCGGCTCAAGTGTCGCCTTCGCTTCGCGCGTGACCTGCGCGCGGTCGGTGTAGACGGTGACTTGGGTGATTGTCGAAGCCAGTTCCATGGATGGGTGTCTCCGCGTGGATGATGTTGACGGCGCCACTGAGTCAGGGTCGTGTAGTAAGTATGGATTGTGGCGCGGCGGAGGGCAAGTCAGAAGCGCTCTGCAGCAGCTGCTGTCGCTTCGCCCCGTGGGTGTTCGGTGGCTGGTTGTCGAGGACACACCGGACCGGAAAACGTGAGTACGATACGGTGGCGATGGATCAGGGAAGCGCGGCATTCCCTGGATCTTGTTGGAGTGCGGTTCGTGTAGTTATCTTGAAACAGAACGGGTGCTGCGGTTGGCACAAGAGTGATTGACCGCGTCGCAGTCGACGCATGCCGAGGGAGGCACGGGATGAAGCTGACAGGACTTGTCTGTTGTCTGATTGGCCTGGCCGTACCGGCAGCCGCGCAGGATACGGATTCGCTGCGGGCGGTGATTGCCGCGGCAATGCGCTCTGCCACCGACTCGATGCGCGCGTTGGCTGTCAATGGCGGCTACGTGGGAATCTACTCGCTCACCGACACCAACGAACGCTATGGAGAATCGTTCAGCGAATCGGCCGACCCCGGCGAGATATGGGTCCAGCCGCCCGGTACGCCCAGCGTGGGAGACATATACCTGCGGGCCTACTTCGCCACGGGCGACAGCTACTACCTCGACGCTGCCCGCGATGTGGGTCGAGCCCTGGCGTGGGGACAGCGCCTGGAGGGGGGCTGGGATCACCTTGTGGATGTGACCGCGCTTACCCCCGATGCGCTCATGCCCACCCGTGTGAGCGGCCGATGCACGTTCGACGATGATATCACGCAGGGCGCCCTTCGTTTCCTCATGGGCCTCGACTCAGTCGTCGATGAACCCTGGCTCGACAGCGCCGTGAGTCTTGGGATCGGCTATTTCATGGCAAGCCAGTTCAGCAACGGTGCCTGGCCGCAGTGGTACCCGCTGATCGGCGGCTACCACGACTACTACACGTTCAACGATGCCACCATCAACGACTGCATCGCGGTGATGATCAGGATTCACGAGCGATACGGAAACCAGGAGTACTTGGACCGGATCAACCTTGCGGGGGACTTCATCATAGCCTCGCAGATCGCCGAGCCCCAACGGGGCTGGGCCCAGCAGTACAACCACGACATGGAACCCGACTGGGCGCGCGCATTCGAGCCCCCCGCAGTATGCAGCGCGGTAACATCACGCACAATCAGGACGCTGGTCGACATGGCTCTGTACACGGGAGACGCCCGCTGTTTTGCTCCCATCCCGGCAGCCATCGACTGGCTCAACCGCTCGAATATCGACGACAACCTGTGGGCCCGGTTCTACGAGCTTGGCACAAACGTTCCCATCTACGGCGATCGCGACGGGCTTATCCACTATACGCTGGAGGAGATAAGCCAGGAACGCCAGGATGGGTACTCCTGGGAGAGCAGCTATGGCATCTCGAGCGCGATTCGCTACTACGAAGACGTGGTGGCGGTCGGTATCGATGCCTACATAGCCGACCGCGACCAGCCCCCGACAGTGCTGCAACTGGAAAGCCAGGTCAGCAGCACTGCCGGTCGCGCATCCGACGCCCTGGATGCTCTCGATGCGCAGTACCGCTGGGTCAACACCGATGGCTGGTTGTACAGCGGCGATTTTGTCAACAACCTCGACCGTCTGTGCGATTTCCTCGAGGCCTGCAATGCGCTGGATGCTACAGCCGTAACGCTGCCGAGGCGGAACCGTTGCGGGCCGGGAGCACGCGACCGGACCGGGCCCAGGTCGTATGAGCTCCACGGAAGGCGCCTCGGCGATGGCCGTGGGCCCACGGCAAGGGGTGTGTCAGTTGTGCGACTGCCCGATGAACCCGCGACGATGCAGTTGCGTGTCGGCGGGAAGTGAACCGCACGAAGGCAGTTGGCGTGCGCAATCTGGAGAACCGCTCATTGCGTTCAACAGTGGCATGCTTTGGCTGCAGTGGGCCGCGTTCGGGCTTGTCCTTCCAGGGCCCACGGCATGCACTGAGCCTACCGAAGTGTGATCACGTCCATCGGGTACGAGACAGCGTCCTCGGTGTCGGAACTGAGCGAGACCACGATCTCTTCATCCATAAACACGCCTGCCGGCAAGGCCGCGGCGTTGTGGCAGAAGTACAACCGGTTCATCCTGAAGCGGCACAACGGGACCGCGTTGGAGCCCGTCACCTCGTGGGAGTTCGGCATAGAGAGCTACGTTACAGACGAATACCCAAGTGCCCCGTAGCGCGACGGAACGCGCCTGGCGGAACAGATCCTCTGGTACCTCGTGCCGCTACCCGACCCCCGTCCCCGGGGTCGGCGTGCTCCGTTCGGTTGCGCAGTGTCTGTGCAATGTCAGGCACTGCACCACCGGCCGGTTCTGCCCCTCCACCGGCGTGCACTCCTCCAGGAACCGGATAATCTCGGTGCGGAAGCGCAAGTCGAGTGAGTGGCCGAGAGGAAACGTGCTGTAGCGCACGTCGGCGCCAAGGATTTCGAGCGCATCGGCAAAGCGCCGTGAGGACGGCAGGCGTCCCTCGTCGTATTGACCGCAGGCCACGAACCATTTCACCTTCTCGATACCCGGGCGTGCGGGGCGGCGAATCTCTTCACCTTTCACAATCTCGGGGTACCGTCCCCATTGCTGCTTCTCGTCTTCGACAATCATCCCGAACGGGGTACCGTCGGGGTGCGTCCAGCTTCCCGGCGAGATGGGTGCGGCGGCGGCGAACAGCTCCGGGTGGCGGAACACGAAGCGGTGCGTGTACTGGCCGCCGCCCGAGAACCCCGTGATTGCGGTGGTTGCAGGCGAGACCTGGAGCGCCGGATCGGCGTGAAGTCGCTGGATGTACTCCGTCATCACGGTGTCGCTCCTGCCCTCGCACACCGAGTACCCCTGCTCCACAAAGGTGGGGAGCGCGAAGATCACGTTGCCGTACATCACCGACTGTGCGGCTTCCACGTACCCGTCCATGTCCAGCGCCCCGTTGCCGCCCATCCCGTGCACGCAGACGAACAACCGGTGCGGCTTGCCGGGGTACCGCGTGAACCGCGCTTCGCTGATCTGGAACTCTTCGGGCTTGAAGTACACGTGACACTCCTTTCGCCGAGATGCCTGACGAATATAGCCGCGTTGTAGACTGCGGCCGCGTGTGCCTGTTGTACCTCATGGCTGGGGTGGTGCATATTCACCACATGAGCACTGCAATCGACCGGATGGTAGAACAGAGCCGCGCGGGAGACAACCCGTACACCGTGTGTCAGGTGCACTCAGGATGGGTGGTTCTCGGCGAGAAGCAGCTCACCCACGGTTACTGCATGCTGCTCCCCGACCCTGTTGTCCCCAACCTCAACGCACTCGACCCGCACACGCGCATGACATACCTCTACGAAATGAGCGTGGTCGGTGATGTGCTGCTGCGGCTGACCGGTGCAGTCCGTATCAACTACGCTATCTTTGGCAATCTCGAGCCTGCGCTTCATGCGCATGTGGTGCCGCGCTACCTCGATGAACCGGAGGAGAGACGCACACAGCAGCCCTGGGCGTGGGACTGGTCGGCACTCCCAAGCGCCGTCCCCGCCGCAATGGCGACGTTCATGCAGGACCTGCGTGCCGGCATCCTTGCCCACATCCGTCACGAGGCATGAGCGCACCATGGCTGCCCGTCAGGCCTACACGGCGGTACTCGGCCTCCTGCGCAAAGACAATCACCGAACCGGCGACCTGGTACCCGAACCGCGTGAGATGTCGCGGCGAGCGAGTCTGCCGCTGGCGCAGGTCAACGAAACATATGCGAAGATGGTTGCTGAGGGAACACTCAGCCTTGTCGGCTCCCAGCACTTCTGCGGGGCCTGGGCCGAACTCTCCGCGCCCGACTTCTCCAGGCCGGCAGCGCTCCGCCACGCCATGGGAGAGTACTACTGTCTGCGCGAAGAGTACCCCGAACGCTCCCCCTTGGTCAACTGCGTAACCGTCGCGTCGGTGGATCTCCGGCTGGGTCCCGTGCATACGCACGACTACTGCGAACTCGCGCTCGTGAGGGATGGTGCCGCGATGCATGTCCACAGCGGCACCCGCTACCCCATCTTTGCCGGCGACTGCTTCGCGGTACTGCCCGGCCAACCCCACACGTTCAGCCACAGCAATAGGCTGACGTTGAGCAATGTGATGTTCATGGACGAGGATATCCTGCGCTTCGCGCCGCAGTTGCTGGAACTCCCTGGCTACCGGGCCCTGTTCGGAACACCCACCCAACCATCAACCGCGAAGGTGCACCTCAGCTTGCCCAAGCAGCGCGAAGCACATGCACTTATCGATCGCATCTCCGCCGCAATCGCCTCGAGATCCGCCGCGCACTGCCTCGATGCATTCACGAGCATCGTGCAACTGCTCATACTGGTCTGCAGAGACGCCGGCGCCCGCTCGTCAGCAGCAAGTACTTCGAGTGCGGCTGCCCGCCGCGACTCTCTCGTGGAACGAGTGACTTCACACCTTGAGGAACACTACGCCGAAGACCTTTCGGTGCCCGACCTGGCCCGCAGCGTCTTTGTCAGTGCAAGTCGACTGCAGCACGTGTTCAAACAGACCACGGGGCTCACCGTGGTCGAATACCTCACCGGTCTGCGCATCGGTGAAGCGTGCAGGCTGCTTACTACAACCGATGCCCCGCTGTCGCACATCGCTGCTGACCTGGGGTTCCATAAGCAGAGCTACTTCTCAGAGGTCTTCCGGCAGTCGC
>CAZJJT010000118.1:0-10495 GCA_964546395.1 uncultured Fibrobacterota bacterium | reverse complement strand
GCTTTCTGGCTTCGGCGAAGATTGTCTTCGATACGCTCCTCGTGTAGTCCTCGGGGTATGCGAAGAACCCGAAGCTTATGAATGCTGCTCGTGTGGTCTGCATTGTTCCTCCCTCTAGTGTCATGGGGGGAAGTCTCCCCCTCGCTCCAGTCGCCGCCACCGGCGCCGTCTTCCGCTGCCCCCTCTGCGGAGGTGTGCACGATGCTCCGCGCTTACGCGCGTCGCGGTGTCACACCCCCGCAACGCTCCCACAGTGGTGCGCCGCCGGTTGGCGGCGTGCACTACCTGTAATGCTCCCTCATCTGAGTGTGGTAGGGAAGTGCCACGATATCGTCGAGCAGCTTCTCTGCCTGATCCTGCGACTTCGTCCAGGGGTCCATCATCAGTAGATCGACCATCATCGAACGACTGCCCTTGGTGAATGCTTCGATCTCCACCTCGACCGGCGCTACACGGTCCCTCAACAGGTGCGCGAGCACCGGCTTGGGGAGGCCGTCAGTGCGTATCGGCATGACACCGTTGCTGCTTACGAGCGCCGGCACTTCCACTTCGTAGTCGGTCGGCACACCAGGCACATATTCGCGGTCATTGGGAACGTTGACAATGACAACCTGCTCCTTGCCGGTCACGATTCCTTCGATAATCGGCACCATGGGCTCGTGCGATGTGCCCTTGGGGAACATGTCACTGACCGGCTTGCTCGTGTCGCGCGCCCGGTCGTGCATCCACTGCACGCCCTTGATACCCCCTTCGAAGTAGCGGTTGTACCAGGCCAAGCCGTCCTCTTTCCACTTCCGGTTGTCATCGTCGCTGCTGTGGTACCACCATCCCCACGACCCGCCGCCGGGGTTGGCCGTATCGCCTATGGGGAACACCCCGAACCGCTTGTACAGGTCGACCGGCTTGGGACCCTCGTGCGAGCAGGTACCACAGTTCGCGAAGTACTCTTCCGATTTCTCCGCAACCCACTTGTCGAGCAGCGGGAGTGCGTCCCTGCCCTTGTAGGCGAACTTGGTGAGCCAGACGAAATGGTTGACACCCGGGCACTCGAACGTGATATGCTCACGCTCCAGGCCCAGTGTCCGCGCCACGCTGTACACGCCGTTGTACCCGTGACACATACCCACCATGTTCAGCTCCGGGTACGTGCGCTTCAGGTAGGTTGTCCCTGCCTGCACCGGGTTAGCCACGAGCACGAACCACGCCTTGGGGGCGAGTTCGAGAATGTCCTTCGCGATATCTTCCATCAGGCGCAGCTGGTAGAAATTCACCCAGAACGCTTCGTCGTGTACGATATGCAGGCTGCCGCCGAATCGGTAGCCGTTGTTGCGCGCAATCTCCCAGCCTTCGCGAAGGCGGTTGTGCGGGGCCGCGAGGGCCGTGTTGATCACGAAGTCGGCGCCTTTGATTGATTCGCGGCGATCGGTTGTCTTCTCGAGATTGAGTTTCATTCCACGCTCTTCGGCGTAGCGCCTGCAAAGCAGGTAGGCGGTTTCGAGCTTGTCCGGGTCGATATCCATGAAACTCACCGTGCTGTCGGCCAACCCCGGGGTGCGTACCATGTCGTTGATGAGACTCATGGAGAAGACCGCACTCCCTGCGCCTATGATGCTGATTTTGGTCCTGGTCTTGCGCTGCATTCCCCGCTGCTCCTTCTGCTGACGTTGTTGGCGGGGGGAAGTCTCCCCCCTGGTCCGAGCCCCGCTTCGCCGTGTCTCGGACACACCCCCCTCTGCGGAGGCGTGCCCGATGGCCCGCGCTCACGCGCGGACCGGGTTCACGCCCCCGCAACGCTCCCGCTATGGTGCGCCGCAGACTGCGCGGCGATAGTGAATACCCCCTTCGGTGGCACATCGAGCTGGTACCCGTACGCATCACCCGACCACGGGCGGTACGGTTCGGCGGCAACGTGTGCACAGTTCAGTTCCTCGGTGGTTATGTATCCGTCGGCGCTGCGCGTCCAGTACGGCCGGAACGGTTCGTGGCCGGTTGCCACGATACGCAGCGGCTCAGACGAGTCGTTGACACCTACGACCGTAACGCTGTCGTCGCTGTTGACAAACGCCAGCACATCGACATCGTCGCGCGACACCGCCGTATCTATCCGCAGCGCGCCCGGCCGCACGAAGCGGTAGACGTGGCGGCAGAAGTGGTAGCGTTTCTTGGGTGTGAACGCGCGAAGGCCCGTGCGGATGAGTCCGTAGATCGTCCAGGCTTCGTCGTGGTCGTGGTAGTTGTCGAACGCATCCCAGTTGAGCGCCGCACTCATCCCGCCCCGAAGCATGCTGAACAGCCGCCGGAGAATCGCTCGCGAGAAATAGTACTCCTGCTCGCCGGTCTGGTCGAGATCGCCGTACTCGGTCATCCATACGGGCGTGTTTTGGTGCGGCCCGGCCCGCCACCGTCCCACGATATCGGCAACGGGCTCGTTGTCTGCGTACATGTGCATACCCAGCGCAGCCACGCGGCCGACGAGGTCCGAAGCGTTGTTGAACGGTTCCAGGAATGAGTGGTTGAACCCCGACTGCTCGGCCACCACGAACCTGACATCCGAGAGCCCGGCTGCATCGAACTGCTTCGCGAGCATTCGTGTAAGCTGCACGAACCCCTTCGGGTCGACCACGGGTCCCTCGGGCGGACCGAGGTCGGTTTCGTTCTGCGGCCCGAACAGCGTGAACGCCACCCCGCTGCTGCGCAGCCACTTCGCGAAGTCGGTTGCCATGTGGCAGTAGCTGTCGACATCGGCAAGCGTCTTCCCGTCACCCGCACACATCCAGGGCGGCACGATACCGCTCAGCGTAACGTACACCTGCACGCCGCGGGCGTTGAGATGCCGGGCCATCCCCAACCCGTTCTGCATCACACGCGAGGCGTACACGCGGTCCAGGTTCTCGCGCGAGAGTGCCTTGTCCTTCCCAAGCGAGCCATCCGGGTCGATCCAGTTTGACTTGCCGTAGATATCGAGACGGAAGATGGTCGCGCCAAGGTCATCCACGAGCCGGTCGACTACCGGCGACAGCTTCCCCCCGTCCCAGTACCGTCCGTTGATATTCACCCCGAACCCGTCGATCACCTGGAACCGGCGGGAAGGGTCAATGTCGATTCTGCAGGTATTGGTCATAGCGCTCATGGTCGTGATCCCATCTCCTTCGCCTCGCACTCCGCGCTCCCCATTCCTCACTCCGGACTCCTACCCCACCACCGTCTTGACCTTCTTCTCCACCAGTCTCAATTTCGCGCTGTCGTTCCCGTCAGTGATCAGCAGACCCACATCGCCGAAATCAGCGTACTTGATCAGCGACTTCACCCCGATCTTGCTGCTGTCCGCCATCACGAACACCTGGTCACTCGCCCTGATGATGGCCTGCACCACGTTGGCGGAGCCGAGGTCGCTGCAGAAAAAACCGGCCTCGGGGTCGATACCGTCAGCACCAAGGAACGCCTTGCGGAAATGCAGCTTCGCCACGTTCTCTTCGGTGAGCGAACCCACCAGGTCCGGCGACCACGCTTTGACGTAGCCGCCGAGCACAATCAGTCGCGCGCTCTTGCGCCAGAACAGACTTGAGGCCACGGCCAGTGACGGTGTTGCGACCGTCAGGTCAGCGATGTCGTCGAGCAGATCCGCCATCATGAACACCGTCGTGCCGGTGTCCAGGATGATCGTGTCACCGGCCGATACGAACTCGACTGCCGCGCGGGCGATGGCCTTCTTGGCGTTACCGTTGTGCCTGAGCCGTTCGCCCATGAACAGCTCGAAGGTCACCTTCTGCGAGTCGACCCCGCCGCCATGCGTGCGCATGAGTAACCCTCGGTCTTCAAGCAGACTCAGATCCCGCCGGATAGTCATCTCAGACACGCTGAATGTCGTGGCCAGCTCGCGCACCGCGACGCGCCGATTGTCTTTCAGAGCGACCAGGATCTGTTCCTGTCGGCTATTCAGAGGCATGCAGACCCGATGTTCGAGGAAGTGCGATTCAAACAGCACATAACATACAACAACACGGCTGGAAATGCAACACCCCGTGACAAGATGTGAGAACCGGGATGTTCGATTCGAACATGCGTTGTCGAGAGCTGCAGAAAGGGCCCGGCTGTACAGCCGGGCCCGCATGGTATCGCTCGCCGGAGCCGTTGCCTACTGCCGCATCACCAACCGAAGCTCTTCGAGACTCAGCGGCCGATTGTACACGCGGACTTCATCGATCGCTCCGCGCCAGTAGCGGGCCAGCGACTTGCTTTGCGCCCCGATCCGCAACGGCGAGTCTGCGAGCGTACCGGGATAGGCGGCGATCCTGCCCACCACCCACCCGTCACGGTACATGGTCAGTACCTGGCTGTCGAACACTATCGCCCAGAAATGCCACGCCGTGTCAAGCGGCTCGTAGGAGTGCAGTCCGCCGTCGAGGTCAGCGTAGTGGTCAGTGTCCCATTCCCAGTGGTTGCGGTAGATCCCAATCATGCTCTGCGTGGCCGTGTGCCACGACAGCCCGTACGCTTCCTCGGAAGCGAACCCCTTCTGCGCGATCACCCCGTCCGCCATGTACCGCGCCATCGCGACACTCGACTGTGCCCAAACCGTGAGACTCACTGCACGCTCACAGTCAAGGCTGGCCGAATGCGGCGCCTCCACGTAGTCATCGCCATCAAACAACAGTGCACCCCCCCGGTTGCCGAACCGGTCGGCAGTCGCAACAGCGCCGTTGACTGTGCCGTGGTTGCCCATCCCGCTCGCGTCACGCCCGTGTCCGTCCAGCGTGTAGTGTGCCACCAGCCCGTCGGTGACATCCGGCACCGGAGACGGTGTGGGCTCACACGAGGAAGGCAGTCCCTCGATCTCGATGCATACGACCGCGGTTCCGGTCTGTGCGAGCAGGCGCAGGGTGACAAATACGGTGTCCCCCGGTCCGATATCGCACGCCACCTGTCCCGCATGGGTGAGTGTTTCGCGGCTGTCGACCAGCCTGCCCTCGAACACCCGGGCGCTCCCTGCCGGGATACCGTCTATCACTACCGGGTCTATCGGCATGGACCCCACTGCCCATTGGTGCAGCATCGTATCCATCCGCGCACCGTAGATCATCAGTTCCAGCCGCGCCCCGGTGAGTTGCGTCTTGGCCAGGAACCCATCCGGAATCTCGGGCAGCACCACGACCGCAACACCCGTGCCCGCATCGTTCGACGGAGCCACACTGATATCCACAACAGGATTGACACAGGAGAGCACGCACAGAACTGACAGAATACCAACGAGTTGCGCCTTCATCATCTCCTCCTCCGCTCTGCTGACTCTTTCTCTACAGTAATAGTATAGCAGCATCGGTGAGCATACGCAAGGGTTGTCTGGAGAAATCGTTCTCTCGCACCAAACGGCAACCGGCGTCCAGATGATCCTACGCCCCAGCCCCGTCGCCTTCGCGGTAGTCCTGGTAGGTGGCCATGAACTGGGCCTTGATATACTCACGCAGCAGGCGCTGCATCTCTTCGGAGTGCGACTCAAACTCCAACCCGACCATCAGCGTGCGGCTGAGCAGCCCGGGCTTGCGCACCCAGCGGATACCGGCCATGCACCTGAACATCCCTGTCGCCAGCTCGTTGTTCTCAGAGTCCAACGGCACCTCGAGCTGCAGCTTCGGCCGCTCCCCATCGACATCCACGAGCGGCTGCACCGTCTTGCGGTCGTCGACAATCGCGAGGCACAACCCGGCATGGCTGAGATTCAGCACTTTCGATTCGAGCCACACCGGTGACCCGGCGCCCTCGATACGGTACCGCGCCCATAGCTCACGCCCGTAGCGCGACTGACTTCGCCGCTCCGCGCTGCCGTTCTGTTCCGCCGCCTGCGCGCCCTCAGTGCTCACGTCGATTCTTTCCGGTAATCCTGGTAGCTGTCAACGAACTGTGCTGAAATATACTCGTGCAACAGCTTGTTCATTTCGTACGGGAGCTCTTCGAACTTGATCCCGACCAGCAGTGTCCGGCTGAGCAGCCCCGGCTTCTTGAGCCACTTGACCGTGGCGCCCGCCTTCAGCATCCCTGTGGCAAGCGCATTGCCGGCCGCGTCCAGCGGCACTTCAAGTTCGATCTTCGGCGGTTCCTTCTTGTCGACAAGAGGAAGCACCTGCTTGCGGTCAGCCACGACCGCCAGGCACAGCCCGCTGTGACTCATGTTCTGTACCTGCGCTTCGAGCCAGGGCATCGGCTCGTCTCCACCTATGCGGTACCGCGCCCACAACTCCTTGCCGTACCGGACATGGACCCGCCGCTCGTCACCTTCGTAGTACTTCGTCATCATGAGCGAGACTCTCCGCATGTGCCGCGTACACAGTGGGAACTCCAACAGGTCGGTTGCGCCCCGGTGCATCTAAGTGTACACGAAATACGAGGATACGTCAATATGCGGCGTTGTTGGCGAGTTGACTCATAAATAATGTTACCGAAGAAGGGGGTATGTGGGGGTCGTTGACTCATAATTGATGTTACCGAAGATCCGGGGAGGTAACGCAATGAGTCCACGACAGTCGAAGCCGTTCTTGGAGGTGGTTCGGGAGCGGTACAAGGGTGCTGAGCGAGGCGAGAAGCGGCGGATTCTTGATAAGTGCTGCAAGGAACTGGGGTTTCACCGCAAGCATCTGATTCGGCTTCTGGCTGGTCGGCGAAGCCAGCGGTGTGGCCGTCGGGGCCGACCGCCGCGGTATGTCGCTGCAGGGATGCTGCAGGCGTTGGAGTGGTTCTATATGCAGACGGACATGCTCTGTTCCAAGCGCCTGAAGGCAGCCATTCCACTGTGGCTCCCGTTCTACGAGACGCGGGTAGGGCGTCTGAGGGCCACAGAACGCCGTATGCTGCTGCAGATGAGTCCGTCCACGATCGACCGACTGCTGAGGCCGGTACGCCATGCAGGCATGCTCAAGGGTCTGAGCGGCACCAAGCCCGGTTCCATGCCCCGCACCAGGATCCCTATCCGTAACTGGAAGTGGAACGAAGCGAAGGTCGGGTTCATGGAGGCCGATACGGTGGCTCATTGCGGAGGCTCACTGGAGGGGCAGTTCATCTGGAGCGTGACGATGACCGATATCAAGACCGGCTGGACCGAGTGTCGCTGCGTCTGGAACAAGGGGGGCGAAGCGGTGCGTGATGCCATACGCGACATCGAAGAGCACCTGCCCTTCACGCTCAAGGGCTTTCATTGCGATAACGGCAGCGAGTTCCTCACGTACCACCTCGTGCGCTACTTCGCCCCCCGCAAGGGGCGCAACGTCGCCTTCACTCGTTCTCGTCCCTCGTACCGCAACGATGCTCCACACGTCGAACAGAAGAACTGGGCACACCCTCGTCAACTGCTCGGATACGACCGGCTGGGAAACCCCGCCTTGGTCAAGCCCATATGCCAACTCTATGCCAACGAATGGTCGCTGCTGCACAACCACTTCATGCCCTCTGCCAAGCTCTGCACCAAGACCCAGGTCGGCAGCCGCTACCACAAGACCTACGACACTCCACAAACCCCGTACCAGCGCCTCATGCACTGTTCCGAGGTGGCTCCGAAGGCCCGTGGTACGCTCAAAGCTCTACACGCTACCCTTGACCCAATACACCTCTCCAACACCGTCAGGAGAAAAGCAAAGATGATCCTAAACACCCCCAATGGTAACATCATTTATGAGTCAACGATACAGCCCTTCGGTAACACCGGATTATGAGTCAACGCGGAGGTGCCTGGCGTGTGGACAGTCGCCGAGCAAAGGAGGTATGCTTCTCTTGTGCAGCCATACCCACGTGCCGCCACCGGCCCTTGCCCCAGGCTGCAAATCACTGTCCTGGTAGCGCGCATGGAGAAACAGCGACACAGGTGGGTTCCTCACAATGGACTGCACGCTTGGCTCCTAATCACCGGTCCGTCACCTTCCGCACAGGGTCTTAGGGACGGAGTCCCTACCAACTACATATCCACTTCACAACAGAGGAGCAAGGTATCATGGCAAAGGCAACGAAGAAACAGAAACGCACAACCACCACCCGTCCCGGCATCAACCTGAAAGAACGGGAACTGTTCTGGCGCAGGTTCACGGCACTGGTGTGTGTCGGCTCACCGCTTATCCGGGCGCTGGAGGTCGCGGCGGGCCAGTCGGCTGACGCGGCGCTGCGCGAGGCAGCGGTGAAAGTGCGCGATGCGCTGATCGAAGGCATCCCGTTCTCGACCGCGATGCAGCAGAGCGGGGCGTTCAACCCGGTCGAAGTCGAACTGGTGCGGGTCGGTGAAGCCACCGGGACTCTCGACAAGACCTGCGCGAGACTCTCGGACATGTTCTGCCAGGGCCTGGTGGCCGCCTCGTGGCACACCATCCCGGTCAACAAGGCCCTGCCGAAGGTGGTCAGGGAGCTGAATGCCGTGCTCGAGAAAGCAGTGAAGGAGGGTGCGGAGCAGGTGGTTCTGAAGGCGGACGGTTCGGGCGGCATGACTGTGAGCTACCGGTCTGGCGACGACGTTTCTGCGCCCGCGCCGGCAGGTTCGGCAGCAGGTCTCATCAGCCGTATCAAGATCATGTCCGGGCTCGATATTGCCGAGAGGCGCAAACCGCAGAAGGGCTCATTCACCGTGCGGGTAGGCGGGAAGTCCGTGCGCTTCAAGGCGAACACGGCACCGTCACCGCAGGGCGAGGGCTGCGTATTGAAGGTGAAGTAAGGGAGAAGAGGCTGGCCGAACCTGTCCGGACCTCCAGCGGTCACCGTTGCCGGTAGTAACCGGCAATGTCCGCGGCGATGCGATCGAGCGCACCATTCTTCTCGCCGGACCGCATCATGGCCTGGACGGTGTTGTCGAATAACCCCGGGAACATGCCCATGCCTTCCAGTACGGTGTGCCCTTCGTTGAGCGCCTCGACTATCCTGTCCCCCACCCGTTTCGTCGAACCGCCCCGCGTGTCGGCTCCGGCCGCGAGCAGTGCGTTGACAAGTGTCACCCCCGACTGGAGCAGGGCTGCCATGCGGCCGAAGAGCTCGGCAAGCTCCTCCGCGCTCTCGCCCTCACCCCCACCGGGCGGGGCCGGCGGAAGGGCCCTGCACAGCTCCGCGTACCTCACCAGTGCCTGGGACACGTTCTCGGGCTTGCCCCGTTCGGCGCTCTGCACCATGAGCACCACCGTTCGGTCGAACACCCCTCCACAAGCCGTCATTGCTTCGGCCAGGCTCCGGCCGTTGGTGACCGCCGTCAGCAGCGATTCGCCTGCGCCGCGAACAGCATCATCCGCAGCGTCTGTCGTCGCCGCCCCCAGCGCTTCCCTGAGCGGCACCCCGCTGCGAAGCATGTATGCGAGCCGCTGGACAAACAGCGCCGTGTCGGAGCCTGCGCCTGTGGACATGGGACGTTCTCCTGGGAGGAGGTGTGATCGCCGCTCCACCCATAATGCACTACCGAAAGGTGCAGCAAGGGTGGAATCAGCAGAAGGAAGCAGTATGAGAGAGGGCGCTTCGCAGTCACTGGTTCGTTACCTACCTCACGGGGTCTCAGGGGTGGAACCCCTACCACAATGGCCCCCCTCAATGGTATCATCTGCTTGACACACACCAACAGGGACCTCCCATGACCACCATTCCCAAGCTTGGCGAACTGCTCATGGCGCGCGGCATGATCAACGAGCAGCAGATTGCACAGGCGCAACAGGTGGCGCAGGGTGAGGCGATGGATTTCGCGTCGGCCCTCGTGCAGACAGGCGCCGTGGTCGACCGCGAACTCCTCGGTGAGTTCATCGCCAAGAAACTCGAGACCCACGAGCTCACACTCGAGAACATCGAGCCCTCCTCGCGCACGCTCGAACTGGTGCCCATGGAGATTGCCGAGAAGCACGTGATCTTTCCCGTGTTCCGCACGCCGCGCAGCCTCGTGGTGGCCATCTCCGACGCCATGGACCTGCCGGTACTCGACTCCATCCGTTTCAAGAGCGGCTGCAGCATCCGTCCGGTTATCGTGCCCTCCGATGATATTCGCGGAGCGATCAAGGCAACCTATTTCCAGACGACGCATGTCGACGAGGTGCTCGGCGACATGGGCGAGGAAGAGCTGGAGGTGCTGGGGCGCGACGCGAGCGAGGAAGAGCAGAGCGCGCTGAGCGCGCAGGTGGAAGACGCGCCCGTCGTGAAACTGGTGCAGCGGATCATCGTGGACGCGATCCGCAAGGGGGCCAGCGATATCCATGTCGAGACCTACGAGAAGACGTTCCGCGTGCGGTATCGTATCGACGGGCGGCTGGTGGAGGTCTCGCGCCTTCCGTACCACCTGCGTTTCGCGGTAGTCTCACGTATCAAGGTGATCTCCGAGCTGGACATCTCCGAGAAGCGTCTGCCGCAGGACGGTGGCATCCATCTGAAGGTCGGGCCAAACACGGTCGACTTGCGTGTCAGCACACTTCCGACGGTCAACGGCGAGAAAGTGGTGATGCGTATCCTGGACAAGTCGAGCGGTCTGCTCGACCTCAACTCACTGCCGATCCCCAAGCCC
>CAZJJT010000117.1:0-10512 GCA_964546395.1 uncultured Fibrobacterota bacterium | reverse complement strand
GGCCCGTGTTGTGCATCTCCTTGAACCCGGCGTAGAACCACCAGGCCGCATGGCGCTCGCCGAACGGGGAAACGCTCGCGGTGTGCATGCCTTTCTGGCGGAATATCGCGGGGAAATTGTCAGTGTAGCAGCGGTCGCGGAACCCGCGCGCGGCGCCCATCGGGCGCAGGTCGGCGCACAGACCACCATGGTTGACCACGCCCGTGTGGATACCGAACCGGCCGGTGAACAGGGCCGCGCGGCTCGGAAGACAGGGGGCGTCGGGGCAGTAGTAGTTCTCGAACCGAACGCCCTCGGCGGCGATACGGTCGATGTTCGGCGAGGTGCGGCGGTGGTAGCCGTAGCAGCTCAGGTGGTCCGGGCGAAGGGTGTCGAGATCGAGCATGAGAACGCGCATGATGTGCTCCTGCGGTTATGTGGTAAGCATTTCTGTTTCGTCTTTCAGCGTGGCGGCCAGGGCATCGTAGTCGATACTGCTGCCGGGCTGGTAGCCGTGCGCCAACGCAAGCACCCCTACGAGTTGCCCCTCGCGGGTGACCGCCGCAGCGATGCGTTTCACGCCGTTCGTGTTGTAGTGAACGTCGCGGGCAACCCGTGTCCTCGCTGCTGCCGCGAGCCGTGTCCGCACTGCGGAGGCGCTCAGGTTCTGCCTGACCCCATTGCTGCCGTACGCCCAGTACCGCGCCGAGGGCGATGGCGCCGGGCCGCCGCCAGCGCCTGCTGCCGCGGCGACCGCATCGAGTTCCTGTTCCCACGCACGCACGAACCCGATACGCGCCACGACATGTACCTGCTGCGAGTCGGGCTCGTGACGCTGGGTGAGTACCATGCCCTGCTGCGTAGGCACGTACCACTCGGCCGTGCAGCCCGTGACGGTGGCGAGCCGCACGAGCACGGCGGAAACGCGGCGAGCAAAGTCGACACCGGGTGAGGCCACCGGTACGAGGCGCATGGCGGGACGGTAGGCCTTGGTGGACTCGTCGCGCTGTACGATGCCGAGTTGGACCAGCGTACGCAGGAGGCGCAGCGCGGAGGCCTTGGGTACGCGACAGCGGGAAGCGAGTGTCTCGAGAGTGGCCTCACCGGCCTGTTCGAGTTCGCGCAGCAGCGAGACCCCCCGCAGGAGGGCCGGGACCAGGTGGCTGTTGATTCCATGAGATTTCATATATGAAATAGATACCAGTAATGAAATATACCCAAACTCCTGGCCACGCGCAACGGGTGGACCGGGCAATTCGTCCCCGACACCCGACTCGGCGGTGCTTTCAGTACTCCAGGGGGAGTTTGTAGACGAGCCCCGATGCCACCATCACAACCGGGACGCTGAAACCCACCACGAGGTGGGCGATGCCTGCGGCCTGCACTGCGGCATGGTCGCCGGTACTCAGGGAGTACGACTCGAGGAACCCCAGGCCAACGTTTGCGGCCATCAACCCCGCGTGCACCCAGAACAGGTACTTGTGGAGTCTGGTCTTGCTTACCGGCGTGGTGCTCACCCGGGTCCGCGGCATGGTGAGCTCGATTGTGGCCGTGGTTGTGTAGGAGACCATTGCAAGCGCCACGAGACCGCCGTGGATCACTCGCTCCGTCTGCGACTCGCTCTCGCGCCACACCCGTTGCAGCTGTTCTGCCTGTACCGCCGGATCGTAGTTGGCTTCGGTATAGCCGAGGCTGTCGCGGATCTCGTGCCCCCGGCTCTTCATGCGGAGGAAATGGTACAGCCCCATGCCATCGACCGCGAGCACCAACCCTGCGGTCGTGAACGCACACGCCTTGTGCACCTTGATCGCGCGGTACTGACGGGAGGTGAAGGTATCCAGACGGGTTTCACAGTCGGACTCCGTTCCGGCTGTCGTGGCACTCGCTGGTTCCATGGCCTGCGCTGATGCCATGGCGGTCGCCTCGAACGTGAGCGACAGACCGTGCACCCCAAGTGATGCGTCCGCAGGAGACCACACCAGCACCGCTGCCGCGACAGCGAATGCTGTCTGCTGCCGCAACCGATGTGTGGACCCAGACATGCTGATCAGCTCCCCGCGAAGGAGAGGGGGCGGCCTACTTCTTTTCGGGTTCGATGGCCAGAGCCCCGACAACCGGATTCTTCTTCAGCACCTTCGTGCCATGCGGTGAACTCTTCTTGATAGCCGCAGTGACGTCCTTGCCTGCCGTGTTGCCCTCATGCTTGCCCTTCTTCCAGCCCCTGGCGTTGCTGACATCGTACACGACACCGTCAACTGCGATGTAGGCCGGACGCCCATCCCTGCCATCGAATGTCGCCAGCTCCTTCACCGTGAACACCCGGACCGAGTCGGTTGCGCCGCTGTCCGCGGCTGGGGTAGCGGTGCTGTCGGCGGCGAGGCACACCGCGGAGGCAGTGAGGCACACCGTCACAGCAAAAACTGCTCTCAGCATGGCAGGCTCCTGTCGTGGACCCGGACGGTACATTCCGTCAGATGCAGCCGAATATGCATGCGCGGTATTGATGGGAGCAACTGCCTGTCGTTTTCGCCCCGGACGCTGATCCCATCGTCACCGGCCACAGTCCGGTGCCGTACGCGGGGCGCTACGCGAATTCGAGGCAGCGTGTGCGGAAGTGGCGGTAGTTGGCCAGACTCACTTCCTCAGGCACGCCATGGTCGCACGTGGGGATGAAGCCGCCGCGGGCCTGCATGGACGGGAACACGCGGTCGACCTCCCGGTCGATCGCTTCGGTGCTCTCGGCAAGGATTCGCTTGTCGAAACCGCCGAGGATCGCCAGGTCGGGGTACTCGCGCCCCGTACGCACCACGTCGCATCCCGATGCCGCCTCGAACGGCGACATCACGTCCATGCCCAGCTCGCGGTAGATATCGATCACCGGATCGCAGAACCCGTCCGTGTCCACCTGGAAATACAGGTGGCGTGACTGGTCTATCTGCCGACGCTTGATGTTGGCGATGAGCTGCTCATAGTACGGGAGGATGAACTCATGCATCATGTCGGGCGATATCAGTGCTCCGTGGTTGAAGCAGATGTCTTCACCGACGAAGAACTCGTCGAGCGTGACATGCTGTTGATGGCAGGCGATGACGTGGTCGGCCAGGGCCAGCCATGTCCGCATGCAGTCATGGACCAGTTCCGGGGCTTCACAGAACGCGTAGAGCAGATCTGCCGGACCCATCAGGCTGCGCAGGTACATGTATCCCCCCACGACGCATTGCGTCATCATCATGCCCTCTCCGGCCGCCTGCCGCGCGCGACCCATCCGTTCATCCAGACTCGCATAGCGCTCAGCCGTTGAGGGGTCGAGTCGCCACTTCACCTGCTCTTCCCAGCTCCGGCGGTCGGTGACCGGGTGGCTCACATACTCCGGCATGAACCCCGAGCGACGCCCCTTGAAACACAGTACGCCGCGGCCGGCGAAGTCCTGCACCAGTTCATGCTCGCCTCTATCCTCGAGTACCTTCTCCTCGAAGGCCGGACAAAATCCCGCTTCACACCATCCAAGCTCGCCCAGGCGGTGGCTTCCGCCCGGATCGTACCCGAACTCCTCGACAAGATCAGCATCGCGCGGCAGGCCCTGCTCATGCCAGCGCTCCAGGCAGTAGTAACCAAACTCGCGCTGATAGAGTGGCGCCCCGGGCGTGAGCGCGTATGTGTCGCGAAGTTTGCGTGCTCCCGGCGCCATCAGCTCAACTGGCACCATGGTGTGAATCCCGTCGGCGATTGCCGTGCCCAGCACCGTATCCGCAGTCGACATCGTGTCCTCCCCGCCAGGGTTGCGTGTCTGACTGCATACAAGATATTACGATGGGCAATGCCGCTGAATGCATGTTGCGGATATCGACATGCACAATTCGGCAATAGTGGTCGATACGCTGCAGGGCTACGGGCATACCCCGAACTGTGCCGCACCACCGACGTCCGTGTCCTCGATGTGCACGATGCCGCTGTCAACCAGCACGTGCCCGAACAGGTCGGTCACGCGGAAGACGTACGGGCCGGACCCCATGCCGTCGGCCTTGACAAAGTAGTTGTAGTCAGTGCGCGGGATGTCCACGAAGGTGCCGCTGCTGTTGCGGTACTCAACCGAGAGAATCGGGTAGCGGTGGTTGCGGATCTGTACTGCGGTCCACCACTGGTTGCTGCCGTCCTTGAAATGGTAGACGATAGGGCCGATGACAGGGCAGGGGATAAGCTGCCAGGAGATTGGCACCCGGCCGCGCAGGGTATCGGCGATGCGTGAGAAGGCCAGTGGGCTCAGGTCGATATCGCCCTGGGGGCACTCAGGGCACTGGTCGACAATGCGGATGTCGATGGTGCTGTCGGGCCCCTCGATTCGCACGCAGGAGCCGCAGGCATAGGAAGCGTCGTAGTCGACATGGTTCATTGCGCCGACCATGAGGTCATCGGGGGTGGGAGGAAAACAGCAGTTCCCGCCACCGTCGGCAAACGTGTAGTAGGTGGCTTCCCCGGTGTGCGGCACCGTGAGTGTAGCGCAGTCGCGTGGGACTCGGACCACGGGCGTGGTGGTGAGGGGGTCTTCCTCGCAGGCGAGCAGGACGCAGAGCAGGGCAACTCCCTGCAGGAAAACCAGTGCGCGCACTGGTCCAGTCACGACGCTGAGACGCTGCATCTTCACGCGGGCATCCCCACGGCCTGAGAGAGCGGCTTGCCAGGCTCGAGTTGAGGAAGAAACTTGCTTGCGGGCAGTAGCAGCACGTTCCCTGACATTCTTCTCTGTTCACTACGGTACAGCAGCACAGGAGTGCACTCCGAGTATTCACCCCAATATGGTGCCGGAGACGTGAAAAATCAATAGGAAATAACGGGAATAGCGTCAGAACAGAAGATGATAGGAGTTGGCTTCCTCTCCGTTCAGGCATATTCCGGCCACCCACCAAATATCACTGATCCGGGTTGGGAAGTCAACGATTTCGAGCTCCCGAGTGTAGTTCTGACGGGGCTGGGTTGGGAATCCTCCTTCCGCGTGTGGGCCAACGTGTACGGTGGAGTATACGCGCGCTGGGCACTCGATGGGATGCAGCAGTATGCCGAGAAGATCGCTGGTTGCGACGATGCGACTCACCTGACATTCGTGTGGACCAGTCCTACTCGGCTCCCCCTCCGAGCGCAAACCGCACCACCGCACTGGTTTGGCCCTGCCTGACACGCGCCACGTACCTGCCGTGCAGTGAGTGGGGCGCCTGCCACACCACGCGCGCAGTTGCGGCTCCGGTTTCCGGGTGCCACTGCCAGACCAGGCGGCCGGCAAGGTCGTGCACCGCAACTGCAGTGATAGGCCTGTCGGCGGCGCTGAACGCCACCTGGTTTCCGCGTGTCAGCACGCGGACTGCGGCAGGAGACGTGCGGGGCAGGAGAGGAGACGCCGCACTTGCATCAACTATGGTCACCGTCGTGCGCGCGGTGAGAGGAACGTCGAATGACACTGTCCCCAGCGTGTCTGCCGTGAGTGTGGTCATGAAGTAGTACCCCGCGATGGTGCAGCGGTACTGCGTGCCCGGAGTAAGCCCCCCGAATACCATGGTTGTGCTTGCGGAACCCGCCGTGTTGTACGCTGGCTCGATTTCCACCTGTGCTCCGTCGGCAATGACGCGCCACGCGGCGTTGGCAGGCACCGGAGAGAACACCAGCGGCCGGTTCGAGACCGACAGCATCCCGCCGCGTGTCATCATGGCGACAGACGGGTTGCCCGCCTGCGTACGCACCAATGCGCGCGCGGCAGTGGTAAACACCGTCCCGGCCGAGACACCATTTGTGTCACTGCTGACCACGACCACGTCGGTGAACCCCGTGCCCTGCACTTCGACGGCAACCCCGCCGGTTGCACTCAGCATTGTGCTGGTGAGTGACGGCTGGCCGTTGTGCTGTGGCACAAGTACACTGGTGAACCGCGCGGTATTGCCGGTTGTCTTTGCCGACAGGCAGGGCTGTGCGGTGAGTTCTGCCGGAAGGAACGTGCCGGTGAGTGCGGCGGGGGCCGGTTCGAGGAAGCGGATCTGCAGGCCCATCCCGGCCGAGTCATCCACGAAAAACTCACCGGCGGCACCGGTGCGCCAGGTGCCGTTCTTGTGGAGGCGCCAGTCAAACTCGTGCGAGCCCGTGCCGGCCCCGACCAGCTCATCGATGAGCACGACGTAGCCGCCCTCGACGAAGGCGACGTTGCGCACGAAGCGGTCGGCGTTGGTGTAGAGGTTGCTTGCGTTGCCTGCGGCAAGGGCGCTCGAGCCGCTCAGCAGCACGTCATCAAGGTGCCCGCACAGGCTGTAATCGAACGGCTGGTACCACGCACTGCCCTCGCGGGTCTGCCCGAGCGTATCAACAACAATGGTATTGTGGCTGCGCGTGAGTTTGCGGTCGCGCGGGTAGCCGTCATCCTGCGCAAGCATGCGTCCACCCGAGGCGAGCATGAAATGGTTCTGGTCGGGATGGTCGTGGGCGACATTCACCCAGCCGCTGCCGCGCAGCTGCTGCATCTTGTTGCCGCCCGGCGGCCCGCACTTGAACACAAACGCGGTAGCCGTGTCCGACCACGAACTGCGGATCGAGAACATCTCGAGGTCGGGCCAGAAGCGGTACAGGGGCAGCGACGAGTAGCTCTCAGGTGTCAGCGACGGGTCGCTCCACAGCACGCCCCACATCGACTGCTGGTAGAACCCACCGCGCTGCTCGATGCGCAAGCGGCGGATGACTGAATCGGCGGCCGCGTCCTGCGTGCGGGCAATTGACGGTATCCAGGCTTCGGCGTTGGACGGTGCCCCTTCATTGGCGTCTCCGATACCGAAGGTGCTTGCCCACCCCGGCGCGGTCATGTAGAGACGGAACAGGTGGTCGCTGTCGAAGTGTGCGACGCCGGCAGTGGGGTCGCTACCCGTGGTGTGCGCGATAAGCTCCGCGGTGCGGGTGAGCCAGTGATAGCCGTAGTCCCAGTAGCCGGGGCCCTCGTGCGCGCTGCCGTCGTCGGGCGCCCAGGCCACAATCTGCGCGAAGCATCCGAGAGCCAGGTCGGCCTCGGTCTGCACGTCCACCGAAGGGTCATCGCCAAGGATAGCGAAGGCGGCGTGGGCGATACCGTGGACACGGTTGTGCATGTGGTTGTTCTGGAAATCCTGCGTGTAGTAGTCACCCACAAACACGTGGGTCATCATGGTGTCGAGTGAGCGCTTGAGTGCGGTGCGCAGTGTGGTGCGGTCGGCGGGGGAGAGGTGGTCATACAGGATATCGTAGGTGAGGGCCATGCCGCTGGTGATATCCATGGGAATCAGGTCGTCGCGGAGCCAGTCGCTGCGGTTGGCGTAGAACAGTGCCCACGAGCGCGCGCAGTTGGCGTAGGCGGTGTCTTTCTCCACGACGTAGAACATGCACATCGAGAACTGGCCCCAGAACCCAAACAGGTAGTCTTTCCACGTGCCGGGGTTGTCGGGTGTGCGCTGGCCGAGGTAATGGCCGAAGTCGGCCTTGGCTTTGTCGTAGTACCACTTCTGCGAGCCGGTGGCCCGCTGACGGATGTCGGCCGTGTCGGCGCTGGTGAAGTAGAGTCGGGGATGAGCCCCAACGAGCGCCGACCGCAGTTGAAACGTATCGGCCGGTGGCTGGCGCACGAGTGATTGGGAGACGGCGGAGACAGCAAGCAGCAGCACGACAACAGGCACGGACGAGACGGTCAAACGCATGTGGATTCTCCGGGACAGGGATGGATGACAACGCCCAGCTCTGGCGGTCCCCGGCAACGGACATCTGCACGCAACGGTGCCCACCCCCGGGGTACCTGGCGCAGCAACCAAATACATCATCGCGCGTGTGTGGGTGGCTGGACATGGCTAACCGAGCCGCGCTCGACAACCATCCCGTCAATCTCCACCGGCCCGGGATCTCTGCGTTCGCCCAGCACGCTGGAGTGGCCTGCCACGAAGCTGACCATGGCGGCGGTCACGGCGGCATGGTTGAAGTTGTAGCTGTCGAGGCGGCGCAGCGATGCTTCCGTGGTGTCATCGAAGCCGGCCACCGAGAGCGCATCGGGCACCGCGACCCGGCGCTGCGCAAGGAACGAGAGGCAGGTGCACGCAGTACGGTCTTCAGTTGTCACCCACGCAGTCGCATTACCACTGTGCAGCAGTCCGGCAAGACGTGCCCGTGCGTGGCTGAGGAGGAGCAGTTCGCTGAGAGTGGTGTTGATACGCCCGGCATGCGTGTTTACGGCCTCGCGGAGCAGTCGGCGTTGTGACGGGGGCGCGGCGCTCACCAGCACACCGACATCCACTGGCGGCGCAGTCTCGTAGGAGCTGAACGCCAGGTCGACAGCGTCCACCTGTCCGGGAGGGTCGAGGGCGGCGTATGCCTGCCGCAGTCCCTCCAGGCGTCGCCTGGCGTACACGCTTCCCATGTCGGCCGCGATGCAGGCGATGCGGCGGTGACCGTGGGCGAGAACATGGCGTCCCAGCAGGTATCCGCACCGTGTGCTCAGGGCCATGCTGACCACAAGCACCTTCTGGCGCAGCCGGTACAGGGGGCTGAGATCTGCCTCGCCGGTTTCGTCGAGCAGCGCAACGCGCGCGCCGGCTGTCGAGTGCTCGAGCGCAAACCCAACGAGGTCGAACGCTCCCATTGCCAGTGTCCACACGACATAGCCCAGCGGGCGTGTGCCACGAGGGTTGGGGCGCAGCAGTGCAGGGGTGAGGGGTACGAGTTCTCCGCCGACATAGTCGCAGGGACAAATCCGCAGGCCCAGGTTGTTGAGTGCGCATGCGCGCTCGAGTTCGCGCAGCAGCATGAGCGAGCGCTCGGGCATGCGTTCGAGCGGCCGCTCACGAGCCATGCGCGCAAGCAGCACGATTGTGTACGGCGTGGCCCGGGCGGGCAGCAGCAGTGCACGCAGTTGGCCGTGGTCCACTTGCAGGTGTCTCTCGCGCACCAGCGAAGAGATTGCCTTGCGCATGGTGCGGTAGCAGACGCCATACTGCGTGCTCAACTCGCACACGGAAGGCAGCACACCTCCGGCCGGATAGGCGCCCGCGGAGAGCGCAGAGCGGAGTGCGCGCTCGACCCGCTGCCAGCGCAGGGAAGGTGGTTGTTGGGCGACTCGCTCCTGGTCCACACCGGAATCGGGCCGGCGCAGAACGACTGTCCCTCGATGGGGTCGAGTGGCCAGTACACCGTGGGTCCTGAGGTGCGCGATGGCGCCGGAGATTGTGCCGGGGGACATCCGGGCGAGGCCGCACAGTTGGCGCACCGGGGGGAGCCGGTCGCCGGGGAGAAGGTGCTGCGAGCGGACGTAGTCGACGATGAACGAGGCAGCCGCGTTGCGGCTGCGCCCGGTTCTGAAGCCTTGTGTACGGGTGCGGCTGGGTGTTCGCTGCCTGGTGGCCATATGTGTTACCAATAAAATGACAATTATGCAACAACTTGTCAACACCCTCTGCCCGTGGTATGATTACATTGGTTCTGGGGACGCTACAACGATTCAGCAGTGCAACTGTGGCTGCGCACACGGTCGGGGGGACCACATGACACGCTTCGCGAAGGTTGGCGCATTGGGTGCCGTTGCCGCGCTGTTGTCGACAGCGGCGGCTTTTGACGGCGTGGGGTTGTTCACCTACAAGTGGACGCAGGACTACCTCCAGAACAACGAGGGCGTCTGGCTCTCGGACTTCGGCACCGGTACCATCACCAAGTTGTGGGGCAAGAACGGCACGGGTGGTGTGAGTGCAGCAGCGTTTTCGCCCGATGGTACTCAGATCATCTTCACGCATGCGGGCAAGCTGCATATCATGGACAACGACGGCAGTCGCGAGCGGATACTGCCCTTGGGCGGGCCGTGCAACCCGAACTACACGCTATGCTGGACCACCAACGGCGTGTTCTGGGTGGGCGGGGGGAGTATCTGGCGTTACGTGATCGAGACCAACTGCCTCACCGAACTTCACCACTGGGATGATCTGATCAGCGGCAACACAAAGGGCTACTGGTGCAGCATGGACGGGCGGAAGGCGTGGTGCTGGGCGGAGCTGGACGACGGCACGCCGGAGGACACGCACGGGGACCAGTCGTTTCTCACGTTCAACGCCGACTGGACGGTGCGCTCCGAAGTGCGGGCGCCGATTTGGGGACACGGCAACTACATCACCCACAGCGGCAGCACGCTGCTGTTCAGCAAGTGGAGCCTCGACCACCGCAATATCCAGTTCGTTCGCCAGTCGGATGCGGTTCCGTTCGACACGGTGTTCACCAAGTTGCCGTCGGGATCCGATATTCAGGTATTTGACGCGATGCAGACCTGTGTCAACGACAGCCAACTCATCATGCTCGCCACGAGCCCCACCGCCAGCGGCGACACGGGGGGCTACGTAAGGGATTTCTGGGTGTGGAACTGGGTGAGTGAGAGCACGCCGGAATTGGTGCCGGAACCGCGCAAGGCTGACGGGAAGATGATGTGGAGCGGTGCGCTTCCGCAGGTGGTACTCACCCAGCCGTGGCTCAGTTGCGACCGCAGCGAGTATGTCTACTGGAACATAT
>CAZJJT010000116.1:1085-10542 GCA_964546395.1 uncultured Fibrobacterota bacterium | reverse complement strand
GCAACGCCCGTGTTCTGCACCTCCACAACCGACGAGTCGGCCGAAACCCTGAACGAGGTGATTGTGAACCGGTAGCCGCATGCCATGCTTGCGGCCTTGATGCGTGTCATGGTCTGGTAGTCGGGCTGGTCGTTGCCTATCATGTAGCTGATGTGGAACTGTGCGGCGGCCTGCTCGAACGTCACCCCGTAGATACCGGCCACGTCAAGCACATGCTGCTGGTCGTAGTTGGTGTAGTAGCTGAACTCGCCGCCTCCGGGTGAGCGCTGCCAGCGCGTCGCCCCGAAGAATGCCCAGCAGTCAGCGTTGTACTGGTCGTGCTCCTCATGCATGAACGAATCGTCGAACAAACCAAAGTCGATGGTGAGGAGACTCGGGGTTTGCGAGAACGGCGAGTAGGTGTCGTCGGCCGCGTCGATGGAGATGCTCCATGGTGTGCTGACGAACACCGTGTCCAAATGATGGAAGAACTGCTCCTGGAACGCTTTGCTCGGGAACGTGGTGCCAAGTATGAACGGACCATCGTAGATGTGGTACTCGGCCCACAGCCCGAACCCGGTCTGGACAAATGCGAGTCGAGCGTCGTTGTCGTAGCGCTGCGCGAACTGCTCGTAGAACTCAAGGGTGAACCGCTGCAGTTCGGCGTGTCGCCAGTCGGGGAAGGAGGTCGTCTCGCCCTCACTCTGTCCGACCGTCTCGTGGTAGTCACTGAGAGCCTTGATATACGCAGGCACCGAGGTCTGGTATCCGGGGTAGACAAACCGGAACCGCAGAATCGCCTGGTGACCCCGTGATGCGACCTGGTTCAGAAGGTTATCCACCGGGGCCCAGTTGTATACGCCCTGCTGCGACACGACTGCGTTGTACAGCATGTAGGAGTACTCGAGCTGGATCGCGTCGGTAGTGCGGCTGTCACTGTCGGTCCACAGCACAATACCGGTCATTGGCTGCACATCCGTGATACTGCTGTGCAGTTCAATGTTGCTGAACTGTGCGTTGACACCTGCCACGAACACCCCCACTGCTGTCAGTGTGGTTGCCGCAATTGTGCGTCCGGCATGCGCAGGCATCAGTTCGCTCCCGTCAGCACTCTTCTGAGGATTCCCTGCGTGAGCGGGTTTGCCAGGTTCTTCCCTTCGTGGGCAAGCGAGAACCCGACCGTTTTCCCTTTGCCGTGCGGCCGCGTCCATCCCACCGGCTGCGTTCCGCCCTGCTCCGAGACACCCTCCAGCCAGACAGACGCCGTGTCGGGTGTTACCGTCATGCGATACAACTCATCGCTCATCCGGCAGGGCTCCACTGCGGGCGGCAGCGCGGCATCCGCCACTCCTGTGGGCCGCAGTTCGAACTCGTGCTGCGGCGGGTGACCGTGAAAATGGCCCCCGTACATGGCGTGGATCGGCCCTTCGGGGTCATACGACGCCAGCCCCGAATGCCAGCCGAACAACACACCGCCTGCCGACACGAACCGCTCTATCGCGTTTTCGCCCTCGCGGCTCATCCACCGGTTGCCGATATCTTTCGAGCCCGGCACGACACCCTCCTTGCACAGCACGAACACATCGCAGCTGTCAAGAAGCGACGCATCGAACTCGCCTGGGTAGCAGACCGCACGGATCTCGGCCCCCGACCCTTCCAGCGCCTTGTGCAGCGCGCCGGCATACGGCGCGGCTGCATGGTAGAAGTCGCCGTACACCGCCGAAACTCTCATGCGAGCCTCCTTTGGACCGACGGCGCGGGCGGCCATTGGCCCCGTGAGTACCCGCACAAACTATTACCTGCCGCACCACCCACGCGCCCTTCACTGCCGGACTGCGGGAATAGTACCATAGTAGTGTCATGGCTGACATGCCCGGCAGCGCCCGTGAGCACACACCTCACCGCAGAGCACTCGAGCAAACCGTGCCTGCGTCTGAGTTCGGCCCGGAGTCCGCCCGGGAGGCCATGTCGCGCACGGCCTCAGACGAGTGGCCGGAGCAGACCGCCGGCCGCTACCTTCGCCGCACCGCCAGCGACCCGACTTCCAGGTCCGCCACCGACGAAACCCTCGGTTCGTTCGGCGACAGCTCGGTGGTTCCGCCGGAACTGGCCGCGGGGGTGGACCCGGCCAAACCGCGCTTCGAAGTAGTCCGCAAGCTCGGCTCGGGAGCCACCTCACAGGTGTACGCTGTCCGCGACAACAGTCTCGAACGCACGCTGGCTGTGAAGTTTCTCCGCTCATCGCGGGGAGGGCGCGAGGAGGCGCGCAACCGGTTCCTGTATGAGGCGCGGGTGACAGCAGGGCTCGAGCACCCCAATATCATGCCGATCCACGACATCGGTCTCGACAGTAACTCGCGCGTATTCTTCACGATGAAGAATATCGACGGAAGCACGATCGGGGATGCCATCCGCGCCGAGGCCCGGGGAGAAGAAGTCCCGGACGGCTACCGTGATGTCAACGACAAACTGGCGATCGTGTCGAAGGTCTGTGATGCGCTCGCATTCGCCCACGACAGGGGCTATGTGCACCAGGACATCAAGCCCGACAATATCATGCTGGGGCGCTACGGTGAAGTGCTGCTGCTCGACTGGGGCTGCGCGCTGCACCGCGACCGTGTCGCCGAGGCCGCGGGCAAGGCGATCTACGGCACACCCGCGTACATGTCGCCGGAGCAGGCCCGGCGTGAGCGGGTTGACGAGCGCAGCGATATCTACTGCCTCGGGGCCACGCTGTACCACATGCTCACACTCGAGTATCCTGCGTGGGTGGAAGACCCTGAGCGGTTCTGGGAAATGAAGCGCGCCGGGGAACTCAGCCCGCTGGAACAGCAGGCTGCTTCGCGTGTGCCTCCGCTGCTGCTCGCGGTCTGCCGCAAGGCGACGGCCCCGGATGCGGCTGAGCGCTACCAGAGCGCGGTTGAGCTCCGCGAGGCGCTCAGGCTGTACCAGGTGCACGCCGAATCGATACAGCTCACGGCGGAAGCTGGGGCGCGCCTGCACAACTCGCCGGGCGCTCCCGGCTACGAGGTGCTGAGTCAGGTGCTGCACGACGTTCGCCAGGCGCTGCGCATGTGGCCGGAGAACCCCGACGCCCGGTCGCTGGAGCACGAAGCACGCTCCATCTTCGAGGCACGACAGAGACGCGTACGCATCGTTCAGCTGCTCGCCCTTGCTCTCGGCCTTTGCGCGGTGGGCTTCGTTACCTACCTCGGGATCGACTACTTCCGCTATTTCGGATCCTGGCGCACCGTCTACCACTGGAACCCCTCGCTGGGCAGGCCGGAAGGGCTCGTGCGGACAGTGAACATGATGGACCTCATGTCGACATCCTCGGACAGTGTCGCATTCGACGGCACCTCCCTGGTCATCGCAGAGCACCATACGTACTGGTTCGCGGATGTCACGGTGCCGGGCGACGTGCGCTTCGAGGCGCGCGTGATGTGGCCCGGTCAGGTCGACGGATTCGAGTGCCACATTTAGGCGCGCCGGGAGCAGGGACCGGAATGGTGGATGTGCATGCCGGGCATCGCCTGCCAGTTCGGCGGCACGGGTGGCGAACATCATTTCGTCTCGCGCAACGAGGTCGGCCGGATGCCTGACTTCGGTGGAGCAGAACCGGCCGACCTGCTTCCGGGCGTGTGGTATCAGTTCGTATTCGAACGGCGAGGTGACCACGAACGGCTGTTCATCGACGGTGTCGAGGTGCTCACCCAGACCGACCTGCTCCCGCTTCCGGGCAAGGGGTTCGAACACGTTGCGTTCCGGGCGTGGAACCCGGTGCGCATCCGCTCACTCACCGTGCGGCGGCTGGCACTGCCGCGCAAGGCCAGCCCGCTGGTGGTCGGCGACGCGGCCGTGGTGCGCGCAGACTTCCACGACGCGGTGGAGCAGTACCTGCGGCTGGCGGAGGACTTCGGGGACGACGAGATCGCCGAACGCGCACTGACCAAGGCCTACCTGGTTGCCTCCATGCCCGAGCGGGGACTCGATTCGGCCGCGGCTGTGATCCGCAGCCGCCTGAATTCCCGCTTCCCCGAGTCGCGCTACTGGCCGCTCATGCGCGAGATCGACTGTCTCGCTGCCTGGAAGGCCGGCCGGTACGGGGAGGCGCTCACGCTTCTCGGCGGGGTGGCGGCACAGGAGCCTGACACCCGGCTCGCGCTGCGCCTGGTGGCGGAGTCGGAGGCCACGGTGCTGCCGCGAGAGACCATCGGGGAACTCCTGTCGTGGGTCGCCCGCACGCCCCGCGTGAAACGACTGCAGTTGGACCGCCGCGGCATCGAGAGCCTCGAAGTCCTTCGCGGCCTGCGCCTGGAACGTCTTGACATCCGCGACAACCTCGTGCAGTCGCTGGAGCCTCTGCAGGGCATGCCACTCAGGCATCTTGGCGCCTCACGAAACATGATTGCCTCGCTCGAGCCCCTTCGCGGCGCACCGCTGGCAACGGTTGACATTTCTGGGAACGCCGTGTCCGATCTCTCCCCTCTTGGCGGGGCAGCACTGACCCGCCTGTCGGTCACCCGCAACCCGGTGTCTGACCTCGAGCCCCTCCGCGGCATGCCCATGGTTCAGCTCTCAATCTCATACTGCCCCGTGCGCTCGCTGGAACCGTTGCGGGGCATGCCCATGGAGGACCTGGCGATAGAGGGGTGCCCGGTGGAGTCGATCGAGGCCCTCGCGGGCATGCCCCTCACACGTCTCGACATCGAACGCACGTCAGTAGCCGACCTGTGGCCGGTGGCTGACGCACCCGTTGTTGACCTCGAAGCGGTGGATTCGCGGATCGCGGATCTGTCACCGCTTTCGGCCTGCACGACACTGCGCTCCATCAATGTCGAGAACTCGCTTGTGGCCGATCTCGAGCCTATCAGGTCCCTGAATCTCTCCGTCCTCAAGATCGGAAACACGCGCGTTGCCAGCCTCGAGCCCGTGCGGAACATGCGGCTTCGCGAGGTCACACTCGACGGGCTTGACATCACGAGCCTTGAGGCCCTCGGGGGGCACCCGCTGACAGTACTGGATATCAGGCGGACGCCGGTGACCGACCTGTCGGTGCTGGACACCCGCCAGCTCGGCGACCTGGTGATGGACAGCACACCAATCAGCGATCTCTCGTGCCTGGAGCATCCCACCCCGACGCGCATCGAGATGCGGCATACGGGTATCCGCAACCTGTCAACCATCCCGGTCCCGCCCCGGCGATTCGGGATAGACCTGCGCGAGTTCACGAGGGAGCACCTGGAGGCGACGGTACGCCGGTGGCGCGCGGAAGGGCATGAGCGGCAGGCCTACGCGCTCGAGGTCAGGACCGCGGTTGAATACGGAGAGTACGAACGTGCACGCCGCCTGGCCGTTTCACACAACGGGCACCGGTACCTGGTGGTCAGCAGGTACGGAACACGCACGGAATCCGACAGCATCTGCGCGCTTCTCGGGGCGCACCCTGCCACGGTGACATCACGCGAGGAGTTCCTCTACCTGCGGGACCTGCAGCTGGCTCACGCGATGCAGTTCTGGCTCGGACTCGAGCTGACGCCCCGTCCAGACAGGTGGGTGAACGGCGAGCCGCTCACGTTCCGCATATTCAACGAGATCCCTGTCCCGGACTCCGCGGTATCGTGGTACCAGATGGTCTCGAACGCTGCGGGATGGTTCCACGACGGCACCTATGGAGCACGGGCCGGCATCATCGCCGAATGGGATGACTGAAGGCCTGACGCGCGTTCCTGCCGTCGAGCAAGTACGCGCTGCTTCCGGCCTGAGTCTCCTCAAGAAACCGCACCCCGCGCGGGGTGATCCGAAGTGAGACAGCGGGCTGTGCTGCGGCCGGAACCGCATGGGCTGCCCGTGGGCGAACGGGCTGCACGGTCCCGTTCACGACACTGTCATACACTGCCCACGCCTGCTGCTGCAGAAAAAGCGCGGTGGAATCGGGAATCGTCGGTCCGACCGACCGGGCCGGGTTGCCCACCACCGTGCTGCCGGTGAACACGCTGTAGAACATGGCCGCATTGAGGTAAATGCCGTTGGCGTTCTGGTGGATGCAGTCTCCCTGGTACAGCTCGAGACCGGGCTTCTCCTCGCGCGAACGGCGCCAGGCAATCGACACCGGGGCAAACGCCGAACTGCTGCTGTCGGCGGCCTCCCGGTACGCATCGATGACATAGTCCCACATGTACGGGGTTGCGTCACAGCGGGGATGGGCGCACCACACGATGGGCTCACCGCCCGCCAGGCGCACCTCATCGGCAAGCAACCCCGCGTACTCGAGGTTCACCTCGGCACTGGTGCGCATCGCGGTGGTGTCGCTGGAAAGGATATACCCCTGCAACACGACATGCGTGAACGTGCCGCTGCGAACCATGTCCATCGCGGCGGAATCGCTGAAGTGCGCGGCGAGCCCCATGGCCCACAGGCAGCTCACCGCCTGGGTGTCGATCACCAGGTCGGTCAGACCCGAGTCATACGCGGTACTGACAAACCGCTCGACCGCTTCATCGAGGTGGATGCCGGTCGCGTTGTCGCAGATGTAGCTGTTGCCCAGCCACAGAACGCTGATATGGCGCTGGGCGCGTGCAGCACCGGACAGCACAGCAACGACGAAGCAGACGAGCACGGCAATACGACGGAACGTGACTGACATGGGCTACCCTCCTTCACGTCCCGAAAGATACTCTCTCAACGACGTGCCGCTACCCCTCCCCTCCCGCGATCTCGAGTCCGTTGAGAACGGCACCCTCAGTGAACCCGATGCGGATCACGCCCTCGGGGGCCGCGACACGACAGGTCCGTACCACGGCCCGGTTGCGTGTGTTGCCCGCTTCCCTGAACACGTCAAGCCGCTCGGCCACAACTGCTCCGTTGACCGCGATATCGAATACCCGCTGGCCGGCTTTCTCCGTACCTTCGTAGGTTTCGGCGAAGTGCAGCGAGAGCGTATACGTGCCGGGCGGCACACGGACCGACACCGAATCCATCCCGAACGCTTCGGTACGGTAGATCTCGGGTGTCTGCGTGCCGGCAATCGCAATATCGCCGCGGTCGACACGGCTGAATGCGCCATGCAGACGGTCGGCTTCCCACAGGCGCCCGTGCGCATCCTGCACCATGTGTGCCGAACCGAAACAGATGCGCCTGTGGAACCCCTGCTCCGCGGGAACCGGCTTCAGCACTGTCGGCCTCACGAGCGCAAGGACCCCTTCCGCAAGCGACTCGGCCCGGTGCGCCACTGCCCGCTCGCCCTTCTCGTAGCTGATCCTGTCGACATTCTCGTGCACTACGCCGGTTGCACGGTCGGGCGCGGCAACACCGAACGCGCTCGTATCGACCATGGACGGGTCCACGCCTCCCAGGTGACTGGCCTCGGCAAAGTCGGCGTGCCCACCCGAACCCTCGAACCGCAGGTCCGCCGGCCGCGGCGTGCGCTTATACTCAGAGAACAGCACGGTCATCGGACGCCCCTTCCACCGCTGCTCCAGGTCGCGCAGCACTCGCACATGCTCGGTGGCACCGTGACCGGTCACCAGCACGCACACTCTGAACCCATCCCTCTCGATAAACGACAGCATGTCGCGCAGCACCAGTTCGAGCGTGGTCGCCGACACGTACAGCGAACCCGGGTTGCGCTGCTTTGTGTTCCACTCCAATCCCCAGTAGTCGGTAAGACCGCTCCTCGTCCAGTCGTGGTAATTGGTCTCCGCCCCCAGGTAGAGCGTGGGAATCAGCACGCCGCCGGTACGACGCCAGGCCCGCTCAGCCACATCGGCTCCGATTACCGGGTCGGTCCCGAACGCCATGGCTTCACCGTGCCACTCAACCGGGCTCACCACCAGGTAGGCCACCGGCATGGTCATGAGCGCCATGTCGAGGTCCCGCGGTTTCATCTGCTCCCAGCGCCAGCACGGGGCGGTGTCGGACGGAGTGCCGATGGCCGCTGAGGCCATGAGTGCCGCCATGGCAGTTGCCGGTGCAAGGGACTTCGGCGTAAGGGTGTCGCTCAGAGCCATGGGATCTCCTCCTGCTGGTGGGTGCGTGGATGCTCACGCGGGATCGTACACTCTGGCTGCACGATGCGCCGCCAGGTTGCGTGCACCACGCAACCGATATGGTATGTTTGGTATCATCCTGTTCTCCGTGTCACGGCGCATACGCGGGGAGTGTCGGCCATTCCGGTCGTATATTCTGCGGCAATGAGCCCGAGGACGTTCTACGGGAAGCAGACCGTGGGCGGTACCCGCAGTGACAGCAGAGCAGGGCGCTGAAGGGCCCCATGCAGAAGTCCGCCTGAGCGGGCGTACATTAACACCGGGAGTTACTCATGTCAATCGAACTTCGCACCAACTGCGCGTACGCGCTCCTTGTCCCCACCAGCATGGGTGTGCGAATCACCCCGCCTGCCGGGCAGCCCGTCCACGCGAGCACCATGTACCAGCTGCAGGTGACCAGCGCCGAGACCAATGTAGCCAGCGTGTCGGCGAGCCTCGGGCTGCCGGTGAAAGTACTCACAACATTTGTCAAGGGGAGCCCGATTGCGCAGCTGATCAAGGACAACCTGGCGTCACGGCACATGAGCTACGAGGGCCCCGAAGTGGCGCAGGGCGGCCCGTGGGGCTATCGCCACCAGTTCAACATCGCTGACAGCGGCTACGGCTCCCGCGGGCCGCGCGTGTGGAACGACCGTGCCGGTGAAGTCGGCCGGACACTCAACGTGAAGGATTTCGACCTCGACCGCATCTTCGGCACAGAGGGTGTTCAGGTGGTGCACCTGTCCGGGCTGATTGGCGCGCTCTCGCCCGAAACCAGCGCGTTCTGCCTCGAGATTGCGCGCGCCGCCAAGAAGTACAAGACCCGTATCAGCTTTGATCTCAACCACCGCGCATCGTTCTGGAAGGGCCGTGAGAAGGAGCTGCACGAGATGTTCACCGAGATCGCCTCGATTTCGGACGTACTCGTGGGTAACGAGGAGGATTTCCAGTTGTGCCTGGGACTCAAGGGCCCTGATGCCGGCGGCATGGACCTTACCGCCAAGATCGAGAGTTTCAAGGAGATGATCACCACGGCGAGGAAGCAGTTCCCGAACGCGACCGTATTCGCAACCACGCTCCGCGAGGTAATCAGCGCCAACAGTCACATGTGGGGCGCAATCATGTCCGAGGGGAACAACTGGCATGTGATCGAGCCGCGCCAGATTACGGTCCTCGATCGTATCGGCGGCGGTGACGGGTTCGTGGGCGGCATGCTCTACGCGCTTCTGCGCGGATGGGAGCCGCAGACATGGGTGCAGTTCGGCTGGGCCACCGGTGCCCTGGCCACCACCATGCTCACCGACTACGGCCAGCCTGCCGATGAGGATCAGGTGTGGAGTATCTGGAAGGGTAACGCGCGGGTGCAGCGATAGAGCTGTGCAGGGGCGCCGCCGTATCGCAGCGGAACCGGCGTGCCGGTGAAAGCGCAGAGGACCGGTACCAAGCCCTGT
>CAZJJT010000116.1:0-1075 GCA_964546395.1 uncultured Fibrobacterota bacterium | reverse complement strand
TGTGTGCAGGAAAAGGCCACCTCGATGCCTCTGACGTGCAGCACATGCGGCAAACGCCTGGGAGTCTTCGACAACCACGGCTCCGACGGCATTCCTCTGTGCTTCGAGTGTCACGAGAAGAGCAGTCCGGCAGGACGACTCCAGCCGGAAGAGACATCGGGGGATCCGCCTGCCCGGGGCAATCCGACCATCAGCAGGTCCTTCGGTGCCCGCTTGCTCCTTGCGGTGCTCGCGCTTGGGGGGGTGAAGGCACTTCAGTTCGTCCCCTGTCCAGGAATTGACCTGCACGGGTTCACCGGGATGGGACTGCGAGGCCTCAGCTTGAGAGCGTCGCCGTTCTCTATCGGCATCGCACCCTACGTAGCGTCGTGGGGAGCAGTCCTGCTCCTGAGCAACATCGTGCCGTTCCTCCGCAGGATGCGCGACGGGTCCCCCGGCCACGTCTCTGTCTTCCATGGCATCTGCTTCTGGGGCACCTCCGTGGTTGCCGCTGTCCAGGGCTCGGCAATAGCGCTGTTCCTCCGCTCAGTCGTATCGCCGCTTTCCGGAGAGCCGATTGTCACGGCCGACCCCGTGCTGTTCTCAATCGGATTCACCGCCGTCGCCGCGGCGGGTGCACTGCTGACAGCCAGGGTGGCAGAACTCGTGTCCGAACGAAGTGTTGTGAACGGTGTGGCCCTGTGGTCCGGGATACACTACCACCCCACAGGGATACTCGACACGCTCAAGCAGTACGGCTACTGCTTGCGTGACATCGACGAGGGGCACGCCGAGGCCCACCTGGAGAGACAGATCGCGTGGACCGTTCTCTCGGGCATTGTTGTCCTGAGCGTGCTGCTCATCACTCACTACCTCGTCTTGCGGGTCCTGCAGTCCACGCTGCCGCTGCTGGTTGACACCAACGTCATGATTGTCATTGCGGTTCTCCTGCAGAGCCTTGACGAGTGCAGGGACCGGACCCGAGGGGAGCCTCGAGCCGGGAGCGCCGCCGGCTGTTGGGTGAGTGTCTGCCTGGTTGACACGTGGCTTGAGGCGGACTTGGCACAGGAGCGCCTTCTCCTGGCCGGGGTACCCA
>CAZJJT010000115.1:5024-10557 GCA_964546395.1 uncultured Fibrobacterota bacterium | reverse complement strand
GCCCGATCGCCGCACAGCACAGAACTCGCCGCACATGCTGCAGAGCTCATCACCCGAGGAAGGCGGCAGCGAAGCCCGGTAGCGACGGGCCTTGTCGGGGTCCACGCACAGTGAGATGATCTTCTCCCAGTCCAGGTCGCTCTTGGCCTGGGCCATGCGATTGTCCCAGTCGATTGCGCCCGGATGCCCGCGTGCCACATCGGCGGCGTGCGCCGCGATGCGTGACGCGACCACCCCTTCGTGCACGTCGTCAACCGAGGGAAGCCGCAGGTGCTCAGCGGGAGTTACGTAGCACAGGAAATCCACTCCTGCCATGCCGGCTACCGCGCCACCGATCGCGGCCGTGATATGGTCGTAGCCCGGCGACACGTCGGTCACCAGCGGCCCGAGCACATAGAACGGCGCACCGTCGCACAACGTCTTCTCGAGCTGCACGTTGGCGGCAACCTGGTTCAGCGGCACATGGCCCGGTCCCTCCACGAACGAAGTAACGCCGCGCGCACGTGCGCGCTTCACCAACTCGCCCAGCACCACCAGCTCCTCGACCTGCACCCGGTCGGTCGCGTCACGAAGCGCTCCCGGCCTGAACCCGTCACCCAGGCTCACCGCCACGTCGTACTCCGCAAGGATGTCCAGCAGACGCTCGTAGTGCTCGTAGAACGGGTTCTCCTGGTTGTTCAGACCAATCCACTCCATCATGATCGTGCCGCCGCGGCTGACTGCGCCCCCCAGCCGGCTCACCTCCTTGAACCGTGCCACGGTCTGGCGGGTCACTCCGCAGTGGATTGTCAGGAAATCAACCCCCTCGCGGCAGTGGTCGGCCACCACTTCGAACATCTCATCAGCGCTCAGCTCGAGTATCGACTTGCCTTTCCGCTGCGCCCGGAGCGCCATCTCGTACATCGGTACCGTCCCGATTGCCACCGGGCACTCGGCGAGGAGCGCTGTGCGGATGTCAGCCAGGTTGCCCGAGGTCGACAGATCCATGATCGCGTCCGCCCCCGCTGCCACCGCCACCTGCATCTTCTCGACTTCCTCGGCTGTGTCAGCCCGGGCCGAAGAGGTCCCGATGTTGGCGTTCACCTTGATACGGGTCTGCGCACCGATTGCCAGCGGGGTGATCGTCCGGATCCGGTTGCGCACCACCGCCACCGTGCCGTCGGCAACTCCCCTGCGCACCGTCTCCTCCGCAAGCCCTTCGCGCTGCGCGACCTGCAGTAGTTCTCCCGACAGTGCGCCCGTTCTGGCCTCTCCCATCCGCGTCATCCGTACAGCCCGCCTCTCTGCTGCGCGCCGGCCTCACTGCCGGCCGCAAACACGCGAAGATACTACCGCGGGGACACCCTCAACACTTGTTGACTCCCACACCCACATCTATATTCTCTGTCCTTGTACCGTCGGTTCAGCAGCCACGCGGGAGGTGGACCATGAGCGCAGCAAAGAAGAAGGCAGCCCCCAAGGCCAGGAAGGCCGCGAAGGCCAGGCCCGCGAAGGGCACGAGTTCATCGAAGAAGGCAGCGGCGAAGAAGGCTCCCCGGAAGAAAGCCACGGCGAAGAAGGCACCGGCGAAGAAAGCTGCCGCAAAGAAGACTGCCCCGGTGAAAACCGCAGCGAAGAAGAAGACGGCACCGGCGCAACCCGCAGCAAAGAAGAAGGTGGTACAGAAGAAAGCCGCCAGGTCGTCCACCAGGGCGCGTGTGGCGCCTGCACCACTCCCGGTGCCGGTCAAGAAAGCCAAGCCGCTCAGCGCACACGTGCTGGAGCATTTCAAGAAGAAGCTGCTGGCCGAGAAACAGCGTGTGCTGGAGGAGATGGGCGAATTGACTTCGAGCACATTCATGAAGTCGATCTCCGAGGAAGCCGGGGAAAATTCGCGTTACAGCTATCACCTTGGGGACGTGGCGTCGCTGTCGTACGGCCGCGAGTTCTCGATGGGGCTTGCGGAGCGCCAGCAGAACTACCTGGAGCAGATCGACGATGCGCTCCAGCGGATCGAGGATGGCACCTACGGCATCTGCAAGGTAACCGGTGAGCAGATTCCCGCCGAGCGGCTCGAAGAAGTCCCGGTGGCCAAGTACTCGGTTCGCGGCAAGGAGATTCTGAGCCACCGTCAGCGCTTCGGCGCGGATGAGCGGCGTGCCGCTGCCGCCGAGGAGCGTTCCCGGCGGGTCGAAGTCGATGACAGCCAGAGCGACGGCGACAATAACTGAGCCGCCGGAGCGCAGTCTCCGTACACAGTTTCCCATGGCGCGCCGGCTGGAGGGCACGAGTGATTCCTGCCACCGGCTTCTCAGCATCCTTGCGTCCCATGCATGTCCCCCTGCTGGCACTTCTGGCAGCGGTACCGGCGTGTTGCGCCCCACTGAGCGTGTCGCGCGGCGGACTCACCCATATCGTTGATGTCCAGGGCGTGCGTCGCTCCGCCGTGCGGAGCGCGCTCAGCGATTCGCTGCAGTGGCGGAGCCGATTGGACAAGCTCCTCGATTCCCTCGGTTGTTTCGGGCGAACATGGGACACGCTCACCGGCGACACAGTCGTGCTGCGTGGCGGGCTGCGCACCGTGCTCGATACCATGGCGGTACAGTGCGACGGCGGCGACACGGGGATCTGTGTGCCACCGGCACTCGTGTTCCCCCGCCCCTACGATGCCGGAGAGATTGACGCGATGGTGCGCGGCGCGCTGCTCGGGCTTGCCGAACACGGGTACGCCCGCGCCACTGCACGGCTTGGGCTCGAGCCGCGCGCCGACACCAACTCCTCCGCGCCGCACGTGGCCGCGCTCGTCACCATCGAAACGGGGCGACAGTGCTGTTTCGGTCCCCCCCGCATCGCTGGTACGACCGTGACGAAGCAGCGGCAGCTGCTGCGCGACATCCGCGTTGTCCAGGGCGCGGTCTACGACGCACGGGTGATGCGTGAAGCTTCGGAGCGCCTCGAGTCGCGGCCCTACATCGACTCGGTGGTTGTCGGCAGCCTTGCGTCTGTTGGTGGCGCGGCGGACACGGCCGCGTGTGTGCCGGTGGCAGTATCGGTGGAGGTCGCGGACCGGCGGGGGCTGCTGGTCGACGGAGCGCTGGGGTTTGAGCAGACGCCCGGCGGCGAGAGCGTCCTGAGCGGCACGCTCGATCTGTCGCTGCTCAACGTGGCCGGTTACGGCGAACAGCTCTCGGTGGCCTACCGTGGCGAGCAGGACCTCCAGCGGCTGTCGGTGCGCCTGGCAAAGGCGCACATCGGCAGCGTACCGGTTGAGGCCGCAGGCAGCTTCCTGCTCGAGATCGCGGCCGACTCGTACGCTTGCCTCAGCGGCATGCTCGAGGGGCTGTTCGAGATCGGCGGGACGTGGCTCGCGGGAGCATCCGTGCACGCGTCGGAGAACACCTTGAGCGACACTGCTGGCGGAAGCCGGACCTGGCACGTGTATGGCGGCGACATGCTGCTTCGTACCAGGCCGACACGTCCGGCACGCGGCGTGTTTGCGCGTCGGCTCTCGGTGACCGCGGGAGTGGATCTCGCGCGCCGGGGCGATTCCTCCCGCACCCGCTGGCGCGTGGAGTTCTCCGCCGGGGCACACGTGCCGCTGTTCTCGCGCTTCGCCCTCGACGCATCGGTGGTGAGCAGAAACCTGTTCGCCGACGAGGAAGTGTTGACCCCGGCGGAGTTGTACCGCGTAGGGGGCCAGGCGACAGTACGCGGCTACCCGGAGGAACTCTGGGCCGTGCGCAATGCGGAGTACGCTCGCATCGAATACATTGTATATATCGGTCGGCAACTCGCGGTGTACGGGCTCACGGACGGCGGTGTGGTATCGCGCGAGGGGTTCGAGCGTTCGGGGATCTGGCAGGGATTGCTGGGCTACGGTGTGGGAACACGCATCCCGGTACGCATCGGCACAACTGCGCTGGAGTGGGCACGCAGTATCGATGATCGCCAGTCATGGGGACGGGTGCACGTGAGGTTCTCGAGTGCGTTGACGGGGGCGCGATGAGGGTGGCGGCGGCAGGGGTCATGGCAGTGCTGGCGGCAGGAGTCTGGGTGTCGGCCCACGCGGCGCCGGCCTGCCCATACGACAGCTTACGATGGGCGGGATTGCGGGAGGCGGGCAGGGAGGATCTGCTCCGCTCGCCGCCGTTCGAGCGCATGGACGATGCGTGCATGGAGGCACTCCTGGCGCGTGCGGCTCCGGGCGACGGCCGCGACACGCGCCTGGACCTGCTGCTCCGGTACGTGACGCTCAGCCACGAACGCCTCTCGACCGGCCTGTTCGTACGTGCATTCGCGCTGCTGGATGTCGAGAGCGACCGGGAGGCGTGGCGCGAGGTGTGCACTCGCTGGCAGCGCGACCATGGTGGGCTTCGCGACGTGCAGGCGGGGTTCGTGGCCGCCGAGCAGAGCCGACTCGTGGACACCCTGTACCAGGCGTTCGAGCGTGCCGGCCTGCTTACGGTCGGGCAGTACATCGAGTGGATAGCACTCCGCAACCTGCTGCGCGAACGCGCCGGGGCCGCGGAAGCCATCTGCAGAATGGGTGCGGGTCAGCCCCGCGCGGGATCCATCGCGCAGATGCAGCTGCTGCAGACGCTGCAGGACCTTGACACATCCGAGGTGCGCGAGACGCTGTCGGCCTACGTGGCCTGCTGTCTGTCGCAGCCGGGGGCCGACACGCTGGGTATCCGCGACCAGGTTGGCCGGAGCTACGCCCGGGCCGGGCTCCACGAGGAGGAACTGGCGCTGGCGGTATCGCTCGAATCGCCGTCGCATCCTGCATTCGACTACCTTCTCCGTGCGGCACGGCGGCACATGGCGCTCAAACGCTACGCCGTGGCAGCTGCGGCAGCGACACTCGCCTGGCAGCGTGCGGGTGAGCCTCAGAGCCGCGGGATGTGCGCCGGGATGGTGCACGAGGCGTATCTCCAGGACGGGCGGCGCGACTCGGCTGCCGCCTGGCTCGAGCGCTCGGGCCAGAAGGGGCTGAGGGCATTGGCCGCGGCAGTGGAGTACCACCAGTCGACGGGCGCGCTGGGGCGGGCCGATTCGCTGCTCCGGAACATCGGTGCGGGGGTTGTCCGCGACACGCTTGCTCTGCGCCAGCTCCTCTTCGAAGAGCGGGCCGACAGCGCATACAGTCTGGCGCGCAGGCTGCACGCGGGGCAGTGGTGGCGCCACGCGGCGGCCGAACTGGCATTCTGGCGCCTCCGCACGGCCCTGTTCGGGGGGCAACGGGCCACGTTCGCCCAGGAGCTCGACTCCCTGCAGTTTGAGCCCTCGTGGGAGCGGAGTCACGAAGTGCTCTCGTACCGCTACTACGCACGACGCTACGAGAGCGACCCTGCCGCCATGCAGGGCTGGCCGCTGTTCGAGTATGCGCTGTACCGTGCCGATCTGCAGGCCGCCGAAGACGCACTCGACCTGGCCTCATGCGCCCCCTCCCATGCGGCGGACTTCAGGGTCCGACTGGTACGCGCGCACCTCGCAGCGGGCAGCTTCGCCGAAGCGGGCCGCCTGGCGGGCACTGTGGAGGCGGGCGACGCCCCAC
>CAZJJT010000115.1:0-5014 GCA_964546395.1 uncultured Fibrobacterota bacterium | reverse complement strand
CCCGAGCACGCCTACTACTGCGCCGAGGTACTCATGGGCCAGGGCGAACGGACAGCGGCGCGGGCCCTCCTGGAGGGAATTCTGCTCAACCACCCGGACAGCATCTACGCCAGCAAAGCCAGGCTGTTACTGGCGCGCCTGCAGTCATAGCACGGTGCGAGTCGTTTGCTTTTGCCCCCCTCAGGACATATATTACCGGGGTACCCCTGACGGTTAGGTGCGCGGCGTGCCGCCTCGGGTTGGAAGGGGAAACAATGGGCGAGTTTCTGCTCTTCTGGATACTGCAACTGTTCGTGTTCCTCACCGGTGTGGCGGTCGGTCACTCCATACTTCTCTACAAAATCCGGCGTCAGGAAGGCAGGAACCGGGCACTGGAAGTGCAGATCATGCAGAAACGCCAGGAAGTGCTCCACCAGGGCAAGATCGTTGCCAGCAATATCGAGGAAGCCCTCTACAAGGCCAAGCTGCAGCAGGAAATCGACGATATCATCCGACGGGATAAGTCCGGTTCGTAGGGCCTCTGCGGGTTCAGTCCAGACACAACCAGCGACGGCATCCGGAGCAATCCGGGTGCCGTCTTTCTCGTAGTGGTTGACAATCTGCAGGGAAAGCATTATTATTGCCGCTAGAGAGGCCCACAGGCACCGGGAGGAGGTGAAAGGTCAATGATACTCGACGAGCAGTTCGACGCGGATGAGATCCTGCGCGACATGGATGAGCAGTTCGTTGATGAGGATTTCCTCGACGAGGAGGAAATGCGGGAGCTCAACTTCGGCAACATGCACGACGAGCACGCCAACTTCAGCGACATGGCGAGCGACCTCGACACTACTGAAGATCTGTGGGAGTAGGTGATTCCCGCCTTTCGCGCCCACAGCGCAGTGTTCTTTGGTGAGCGCGCAGAAGGATGAGTCTTGTCGGTCTGTTTCATCTCTGATGCACATCTTGGCGTACGAAGTCCGGGCTGGCAGCAGCGCGAAGCCCGGCTCGTGCGTTTTCTGCATGCGCTCGACCCGGCGTTCACCCGGTTGGTCATCGTGGGCGACCTGTTCGATTTCTGGATCGAGTACCGCAACCTGATCCGCTCCGAGTACTTCACGGTCCTGCGCACGCTCTGTGAACTCAGGGAGCGCGGCGTGGAACTGCACTACGTCGCGGGGAACCACGACTTCGCCCTCGGCCCGTTTCTTACCCGCCAGGTCGGCATGTGCGTGTATCCCGACGCGATGGACGCGCGGATGGAGGGCGTGCAGGTGCACGTGCAGCACGGCGACGGGGTGCTGCCGTCCGATGTACTGTACCGCATGCTCCGGGCCATGTTGCGCAGCCGTCTGAACCAGCGCCTGTACAAGATGATGCATCCGACCCTCGGCATCGGCTTTGCGGCGCTGGCCTCGCGTCTCAGCCGGCATGGCTCCTCGGGCAGGCCGCTCAAGCAGCCCCGTATCGAGGCGTATCGGCAGGCGGCGCGCGGCATGGTCGCCAGGCACCGGGCGGATATCGTGGTGCTCGGCCACACGCACACGGCCGAGATCTGCCGGGGCCCGGAGGGCGTGTACTGCAACACGGGCGAGTGGATACGCGCGGCGAGCTATGCCACACTCGAGGGGGGACAGATACGCCTGTGGCAGCTTGACGCCGACGACTCGCCGGTCGAGTGTCAGCCGATTGACTGGTAGCGCGCCCTCAGCGCATCATACGCCTCTTCCAGCGATTGCGATATCACCTTCGTCTGGCCCGTGACCGGCATGAAATTCGTGTCGCCGTTCCAGCGGGGGACGATATGCAGGTGAAGGTGCTGGTCGATACCGGCGCCGGCCACGCGGCCGACATTGAGCCCGATGTTGAACCCTTCCGGATGAAACGCCTCACGCAGCACCGACACCGACGTGCGGCACAACTGCCACATCTCCGCCGTCACGTCGTCCCCAAGCTCCTCGAGACACGCCGTGTGCGCGTACGGCACCACCATCAAGTGCCCATTGTTGTACGGGTACAGGTTGAGAATAACATAGCAGAGGCGGCCGCGAGTGAGGATCAGGTTCGCGCGGTCATCATCCTGCTGCGGCTTGACACAGAAGATGCAGCCCTCGTCCTTTTTGTCAATACCGGCGATGTAGCCCATGCGCCACGGCGCCCACAGTCGATCCATCTGCGCTCCACGGGAAGCCTGCTTCCGCGGCAAAATAGTTCGACGCGGGCATCTATTTTGTTCCCTTTGCCGTATGACGGGAGCAGGGATGACAACGGACCACAGCGCGGACGTCTTCGGCGAGTGTGCTGCCCGGTTCGCGCGCACCGGTGTAGTGCGACCGATGCGGGTCGAGCGCTACGAGCCCGGACAGACGCTCGTGTACGAGGCGCACACGCTGCAGCCTTCACCGCGCCGCGTGCCGCTGACGCTGCAGGTAGAGCGGTTCGTGGGCGGCGGGTACGCCGGACAGGTGTACCGCGTAGTGGTGCGCGACGCCGCCGACGTGCGCCTTCCCAATCTGCAGCAGGGCTGCACACTCGCTCTGAAGCTCCTGGTGCCCCCGTCGGGTGCCGCCAGGCTGTTCCGTGACACGCTCTACGCGGTGGGCTTCCAGGGCGCGTTCCAGCTCCAATGCAATCCTGCTGCCGCGCGGGCAGGGGCGCTCTGGCAGAAACTTATCAGGGCCGGGGCCGCGGAGCGCTTCGGTGACACCGGTGCGGTCAACGATATACACGCCACCGTCGTGGACAGCACGCTCGGCTGTTGCGGCGAGCTTTCCGACTGGGTCGAGGGTCGCACGTGGCGGCTGGAGGTGGACGACCGGCTCGACTTCCTCGCGCTCTGGCGCCGGGGCAGGGCCCTCGGTCCCGACACGGTCGGCTCGCCGGAGTACCGCGCCAAGCGGGAGTTCATGGCAGCATTCGTTGAACTGCTCCACGAGATGGGCGCCCATGAGTTTGCGCGCCAGTACGAATGGTGGACCTGCAAGAGCCAGCCCAACTGCCTTAAGCGTGCCGGAACCGACGCGCAACCCGGCAAAGGGCTGGTTGCGGTCGATTTCCGTGCGGGGCTGACACTGCTGCCGTTTCTCCCGATGAGTCCCGGGGACGTGCTGCTGATACTGCAGGGCATCACCCGCGGAAGCCTGGTGCAGTTTGACCGAGGCGACACCCGGACACTCAAGCGCTTCGTCGAGTCGCATCCCACGGCATTCGCCGGTATGGAGCAGACGCTCGTCGAACTGGAAGAAGCCGAAGGCGTGTACCGCAACTCGGTGGCCGATATCACGCACAATGGCCTGCGTCTCCTGTACAGCCCGCGTCTCTGGCGGACCATGCACCACAGTGCGATAGACGGGTGGAGGATACGCGGTCTGCTGGACGAAAACGGGGAGCGTCGACTGCGTGGTCGGGCGCTCAGCACGGCTGTGTTCTCCTTGCTCGGCCTGCTCCCCCTTCTTGGTCGCGTGCTGCGAAAAGCGTGGTGTCACGACACGTGGCGCAGCCACTACTGGCGTGCACTCCGCAGCCCGCGCTACCTGCTGGCCACCCTCGCGGCACGCCGCGCCGAGACCGCGCTCCGATGGTACCGCGCGGGACGGGTGGACGAATACGGGGCCCGTGCCGTGGCAGACTCGCCGCTTCGCTTCGCCGCCCACCTCCCCTGCGGCATCCTTCCCCCGGCCCTGCACCGCATCCTCACCGACCCGCGGGAGCTCCGCCAGCGACTGTACAGTATCACGGTACGACCGGTGCGGCTCTACTTCGACGGGGCACTGCGCGAGCAGTGGCTGCGCGACATGGTAGCAGAGGGGAAACGGAAACACATTGTCACCGACGAAGACGCGGAGACAATCCTGTCATCGCTGGGCGAGTCGTTCATCCAGAAATATCTCAAGAGCCTCGCCGTGCACGTCTGCACGCTCCCGGTCACGCAAGTTGTGTCGGTGGCCATTGCCGCATGGTACCTGCTGACGCACCCGGAGGTGCCCCGTACGCAGGCCTGGACCGTGGCCGCTGGTATCATTGCGCTGTTCCAGGTAGTTCCGGTGTCTCCCGGGTCGTTCGTTCGGGGGCTCTATGTGCTGTACCTGGTCATCCGCGAGCGCAACGTCAGGGACTACGGTATCGCCCTCTCGCTGGGTTTCTTCAAGTACGTAGGGTACCTGTCATTCCCGATCCAGATGACCTACCGCTATCCGGCACTGGCGCGGTTCATGGCCGGCCACTGGGCCACCGATGCGGTGCACGTGGTGCCGGTGTTCGGCGAGCATGGCGCGTTGCTCGAGCGATGGGCGTTTGATGTGTTCTACAACTGGCCGCTGACCATCCGGCGGCGCGTACGCGAACGCGTTGCGCGGCGGAGCCACCAGCAGCAGCGCCGCTACCACGCGCCGCTCCTTGCAGCGGGCACGACACTCGTTCTGAGCGGGGCCAACTGGGGCCTGTACGCGCTCAGCGGGGTCGCCCCCGGTCTCGAGCACACCGGTATCCTCCTGGCCTCACTCACGTTCGTGACCGGTGCCCTCGCGACACTGATGGCCGGCGGCACCCCGCTCGCGTCGCGAATCGCCCAGGCGGCCAGTACCGGTCTTGCGGCCGGCGTGCTGTCGTCGGCGCTCAGTCTGGCACTCTTCGTGTTCCGCTTCGGGGCCGTTGCCACGAGCTACGCCGCCGCCACCGACGCCTGCTGGCGCGGGTTCATCGGAGCGGTCCTGGCGGTCATCGGCGCCGTCGTCGCCGAACTGCTTCTGCCCGACCCGGCTGTTGGCGCCCTGGCGCGCACCGCCCCGAAACGCTGAGCAACTGGCGCAGCGGCCAGACGGTTCACCCGGATACGCTTTGCCCGGCACGCTACACACTCCCGGCGCGCAACGCAAAGGGCCGCCACCCCGAGGGGTGGCGGCCCAGTGTGTTTCCACTCAACCGCGGCTCGACTACAGCGTGTCGATCAGAAGAATCGTCACATCGGTCGAGATCGAGTTGCCGCTCAGGTCCTGCACGTTGGTGATGCTGACCTCGCGGCCGTTGAGGTCAACCG